>SCTE01000160.1 GCA_004298915.1 Chloroflexota bacterium
CGTGGTCCTCGGCGGCCTGTTTTCGCGCGGCCACCGGTTCCTCGAGCCGGCCACGAGCCGCGAACTCGAGGCTCGCTCGCTCGTCGCCTCGAGACGCCTGATGACCGTCGTCCCGGCGGCCCTGGGCGTCGATGCGCCGCTGCTTGGTGCGGCCGAGCTGGCATTCGAGCCCCTCCTGGTCGACCCGGTTGCGTGGATCGGCCCACGGAGCGTCGTTCCCCAGATGGCGAGCGCCTGATGCGTTCGACCGGCGGCGTCGTTTTCGACCATGTCGATGCACCGGGCGACTTCGCCTGCGTGCGTGAATCAACCAATTGCAGTTATCGAGGAGGGTGCTAGCCTACGAGCCGTCACAACGCCGCTCATGTCGTCAACCCCGGAGGAGGAGTTCAGCCAATGTTCGTACGCAAAGTAGCGGTCCTCACGGCCGCCGCCGCGATGGTGTTCGCGGCATGTGGCGGTGGTGGTGCGACCACCGCCCCGACCACCGCCCCGACCACGACCCCAACCACCGTCCCGAGCACGGCCGCGGCCTGCAAGGTCGGTGTCTCGTGGAACAACTACCAGGAAGAGCGATGGGCCAAGTGGGACGAGCCGGCCATCAAGGCCGCCCTCGAGGCCGCCGGCGCGACCTACGACTCGAACGACGCAAAGTCGTCGGCTGAGACGCAGGCGACCAACGTCGAGACCCTGATCTCGAACGGCGCCAACGTCGTGATCATCCTGGCGCAGGACGGCACGGCCATCAAGTCGTCCGTGGATGCAGCCGCGAACGCGGGCGTCGGCGTCATCGCCTATGACCGCCTGATCGAGGATCCACGGGCCGTCTACATCACCTTCGACAACCAGCTCGTGGGCAAGCTCCAGGCCGAGGCGATCTTCGCCGCCGTGCCGAAGGGCAACTACGTGATCATCAAGGGCAACAAGGCCGACGCGAACGCGGACTTCCTGCGCGGCGGCATGGACCTGGTGATCAAGCCGGCCGTTGATTCCGGCGACATCAAGATCGTCGGCGAGACGTACACCGACAACTGGGATCCGAAGAACGCCCAGACCGAGATGGAGCAGTTCCTGACGGCCAACAACAACCAGGTTGACGCCGTTCTTTCCGAGAACGACGGCATGGCCGGCGGCGTCATCGCCGCGCTGGCGGCCCAGGGCCTCGCGGGCAAGGTGCCCGTGTCCGGCCAGGACGGCGACTCCGCCGCCCTGAACCGGGTTGCCCTCGGGACGCAGACCGTGGACGTCTGGAAGGACGCCCGCGAGCTCGGCAAGGCTGCCGGCGAGGCCGCCGTGGCCCTCTGCGCCAATGGTGGGGACGCCTCGAAGGTTGCCGGAACGGTGAAGTTCACCACGCCGGGCAACAACGAGATGAACTCCATCTTCATCCAGCCCCATCCCATCACCAAGGACAACCTCAGCCTCGTCCTCGACGCCGGCTGGATCACCAAGGATGTCCTGTGCAAGGACGTCACCCCCGGCTCCGTCGCCGGCTGCTGACAACCGGGTCTCCGACTCGCTCGTCGTAACTCGCGCCCTGCGCCGGCGGTCAGCCGCCGACGCAGGGCGCGTTGCATAATCCGCGTACCTTCGCGCAACCCGTCGCCGCGGCAACCGGTCCTGGTCAGATCTGGAGTCAGCAGCCATGCGAGCCGTCAACGCGATCCTGAGTGCCATTTCGGCCCCGGTCCGGTCGTTCCTGGCCGCGACCGAGATCGACACACGGCTCGCCGGCATGATCGCTGCCCTTGGCGTGATCTGGATCGGCTTCAACATCCTGTCGGGCGGCCTGTTCCTGTCGTCACGCAACCTCTGGAACCTGTCGGTCCAGAGTTCGTCGATCGCGATCATGGCCACCGGCATGGTCCTCATCATCGTGTCGAGGAACATCGACCTGTCGGTCGGGTCGCTCCTCGGCTTTCTCGGCTACACGATGGCCATGGTCCAGGCGATGTGGATTCCCACCGCCCTCGGGCTCGGCTTCAACCAGCCCTATACCTGGATCGTCGCGATCGCGATCGGCGTCACGCTTGGCGCCCTCATCGGTGGCCTGCAGGGCTTCGTGATCGCCTACGGTGGCGTGCCGGCGTTCATCGTGACCCTCGGTGGATTCCTCATCTGGCGCGGCCTGATCTTCTGGTACGCCCAGGGCCAGACGATCGCCCCGATGGATTCGACGTACCAGTTGATCGGCGGTGGCCCGGCCGGCTCGCTGGGCGCCGAACTCAGCTGGCTCGTGGGCATCCTCGCGTCCCTGGGCATCGCCTACACGGTGATCATGGGCGGGCGCCGCCGGAAGGCCTACGGGTTTCCGGTCCGTCCACGGTGGGCCGTCATCACGGTCATCGCCGCCGGCTCGATCGCCGCCCTCGGCGCCGTCTGGATCGCCAACAACTACTTCTGGCCCCCGGCTCTGGCGACGCAGTACGCCCAGGCGCACGGGATCACGGAACCGCCGGGCGGCCTGCAGATCTCGACCGGCATCGCCTTCCCGGTCCTGATCCTGATCGGCGTGACGCTGGCCATGAACTACCTGGCCACCCGGCGCAAGTTCGGACGCTACGTCTATTCGATCGGTGGCAACCCGGATGCCGCCGAACTCGGCGGCATCAACGTCCGCCGGACGATCGTCGGCACGTACGCGGTCATGGGCATCCTGGTGGCCATCAGCGGCGCCGTCCAGACGGCCCGGCTCAACGCCGCGGTCACCAACCTGGGCGTCCAGAACGAGCTCGACGTCATCGCCGCCGCGGTCATCGGTGGCACCTCGTTCTCGGGCGGGATCGGGACGATCACCGGCGCGGTGCTGGGGGCCGTCGTCATGCAGTCATTGCGCTCGGGCATGGTCCTGCTGCGGGTCGATTCCCCGACCCAGGACATCGTGGTCGGTATCGTTCTCGTCGCCGCGGTCGGCCTCGATGCGTTCGCGCGTCGCCGGTCGTCACGGTAGTCGCGGAGGAGCAGCCAAGATGGTCACCGACGATCGAACCGCCCTCGTCGAGATGCGGAACGTCCGGGTCGCGTTCGGAGGCGTGCACGCGGTCGAGGATGTCTCGATCAATCTGTTCCCCGGCGAGGTCGTCGGCCTCGTCGGTGGCAACGGCGCGGGCAAGTCCACGCTCATGCGGGTGCTGTCGGGTGCCCGTCCAGCGGACGACGGCGAGATCTGGATCGACGGCAAGCGAGCGACCATCAACAACCCGCGCCAGGCCAAGGCCTACGGCATCGAGACGATCTACCAGACCCTGGCCCTGGCCGACAACATCGACGCCGCGGGCAATGTCTTCCTCGGACGCGAGCTGACCGACCGCACGGGCACGCTCGACGACGATGCCATGGAAGCCGCCACGCGCGCCGTCATGAAGCGGCTCAACCCGAACTTCAAGAACTTCAAGGTCCCGGTGAAATCGCTGTCGGGCGGCCAGCGACAGTCCGTCGCGATTGCCCGGCCGGTCCATTTCAACGCCAGAATTCTCATCATGGATGAGCCGACGGCGGCCCTGGGTCCGGCCGAGACCGCGCAGGTCCGCGACCTGATCCGCCAGCTCAAGTCGGAGGGAATCGGGATCTTCCTCATCAGCCACGACATCCACGACGTGTTCGACCTGTCCGACCGGATCAGCGTCATGTACCACGGCAAGCGGGTCGGAACGGTGAACCGGGACGAGGTCACCGCCGACGAGGTCCTCGGGATGATCATCATGGGCCAGGCCGCCGAAGAGACCGCCGAGGCGAACGCCGCCGCGAACTGATCGGCCAAGGTCGGCCTCAGCCCCGATGGAACGTCGGGGCGAGGGCCGGGTACAGCGCGCGATAGGTTTCGAGCGCGGCCGCCCGGCCGGACCGTCCGACGCCCGGCTCGGCGACCGGCTCGGTATGAACCATCGCCGTCGTGGCGGCTGGAACGTCGGTGAACCACGTGGCCCCGACGGCCGCCAGGACCGCGGCTCCGAACGCTGCCCCCTCCGTCGTCGACGGCGCGACCAGCTCGGCATCGAGCACGTCGGCCAGGATCTGCCGCCAGGCCGGACTCGCGAGACCGCCGCCCGACGCCCGGATCTGGGTCGGTGCCGGCATGCCCGCCCCGATCATCAGGTCCAGCCCATCGCGGAGCCCGAACGCGACGCCCTCGAGGACCGCGCGGGTCAGGTGGCGCCGGTCATGCTGGAGGGTGAGGCCGACGAACGCGCCGCGTGCGAGCGGGTCCGGATGGGGGCTTCGCTCGCCGGTGAGGTAGGGCAGGAAGAACAGGCCGTCGTCAGCCGCCCGGACATCGGCGGCACCCGCCGCAAGGTCGCTGAAGGCGACATCCGGCGCAACGGCGTCACGGAACCAGCGCAGGCTGCCGGCTGCCGAGAGCATCACCGACATGAGGTGCCATCGTCCGGGCACCGCGTGGCAGAAGGCGTGAACCCGCCCGGCCCGTTCGTGGATCGGGGTCCGGGTCGCCGCGAAGACGACGCCTGAGGTTCCGAGGGACAGCGCCACGGTCCCTTCGTCAACGACGCCGACGCCGACCGCATTCGCAGCCTGGTCGCCGCCGCCGGCAATGACCGGCGTCCCGGCCCTGAGCCCGGTCGCCGCAGCCGCCCCGGTCGTCACGACGCCCGTGATGGCCGGTCCTTCCTCGGTCGGCGGGAAGAGCGCCGGCTCGAGGTCGAGGGCGGCCAGGACCTCGTTCGACCAGTCTCGGGCGGCGAGGTCGAAGAGGAGCGTCCCGGAACCGTCCGCCTTGTCCATGGCATACGCGCCGGTGAGCCGCAGGCGAAGGTAGTCCTTCGGCAGCAGGACGTGCCGGACCTGCGCCCAGATCGCGGGCTCGTTGCGCCGGACCCAGAGCAGTTTCGGCGCCGTCAGCCCCGTGATCGCATCATTGCCGGTGATCTCGATGAGGCGCTCCGCGCCGACCGACGCCCGGATCTCGTCGCATTCGGCGGCGGTCCGCTGGTCGTTCCACAGGATGGCCGGCCGGAGGACGCGGCCGTCACCGTCGAGCAGGACCGCGCCATGCATCTGACCGGTCAGGCCGATCGCCTCGACATCGGCACCGGTCGCTCCCGTCGAGGCGAACATGGACCCGAGCGCCCGCTGGAGCCCGTCCCACCACGAGGCAGGATCCTGTTCGCTCCACAGGGGCTCGGGGTTCTGCGCGCCATACTCGGCCGTCCCGATCCCGACGACCCGCCCGGCCGGGTCGATCAGGACGGCCTTCGTGGCCGTCGTCGAGACATCGACGCCGACGACGAAGCCCACGGGTCAGCCCCGGTTCTTGGTCGCGGGGCCGGCGTCGATCGCCCAGATCGTCCCGTTGACGACGTTCTCGAGGTATTCCTGGCGGCCCGACACCGGGCTCGGGTCGATGGCACCGTCGAGGGCGGCAGCGGCGAGCGATTCGAGGGTGGCGGACCCGTCGCTGATGGACCGGCCAAGGTCGCCCTGCCAGCCGGCGTAGCGTGCCTCCCGGTTCGCCTCGAGGGTGCCCCGCTCGATCATCGACGCCGCGACGAGGAGGGACCGAGCGAGGGTGTCGATTCCACCGATGTGGGCATGGAACAGATCGAGCCGGTCCATGCTCTGGCGGCGGAGCTTGGTGTCGAAGTTGAAGCCGCCGGTCGTGAACCCGCCGCCGCGCAGGATCTCGTAGAGCGCCAGGGACAGCTCGTCGACCGAGTTCGGGAACTGGTCCGTGTCCCAGCCGTTCTGGTAGTCGCCCCGGTTGGCGTCGATGCTGCCGAACAGGCCGAGCGCGATCGAGGTCGCGATCTCGTGCTGGAAGCTGTGACCGGCGAGCGTGGCGTGGTTCGCCTCGAGGTTGGTCCCGAATTCCGTCTCGAGGCCGTGCCGGGCGAGGAACCCGTGGACCGTGGCCGAGTCGTAGTCGTACTGGTGCTTGGTCGGCTCCTGCGGCTTCGGCTCGAGGAGGAGCTTGCCGGTGAACCCGATCTTCGCCTTGTGCTCGGCGACGAGCCCGAGGAACCGGGCGAGCTGTTGCTCCTCACGCTTCAGGTCCGTGTTGAGGAGTGTCTCGTACCCCTCCCGGCCGCCCCACAGGACGTAGTTCGTGCCGCCGAGGCGCTTCGTGACCTCGAGCATGACCTTGACCTGGGCCGCCGCGTAGGCGAAGACCGCCGGGTCAGGGTTCGTTGCCGCGCCGGCCGCGTAGCGTGGATGGCTGAACAGGTTGGCGGTGCCCCACAGGAGCCGGACGCCCGTTCGAGCCATATGCCCTTCCGCCTCGTCGACGATCGCGTGCAGGTTGGCCGTGGCCTCGGCAAACGTGGCTCCATCGGGCGCGATGTCGCGATCGTGGAACGTGTAGAACGGGGTGCCGAGCTTTTCGAAGAATTCGAATGCCGCGGCGAGCTTCAGCCGCGCTGCCGCCATCGGCTCCATCGATGGCGCGAGCCACGGCCGATCGAACGTCCCGACCCCGAAGACGTCGGATCCGGGCCAGTTGAACGAGTGCCAGTAGCAGACCGCGACGCGGAGGTGATCCTCCATGCGCTTGCCGAGGACGAGCCGGTCCGGCTCGTAGACCTTGTAGGCCACGGGATCGTCCGACCCGATCCCGCCGAACGGGATGCGTCCCTGCACCTGGGGGAAGAATTCCTGCGCCATCCGTCAGCCCTCCGCGGCGATTCGCCCTGTCGCTCTCATCGATGTGGGGCGAGCGTATCACATGTTTGTGCACTACAACAACAAATTATCCAGAGGGCAGAACGTACCGTCGGTCAGCCGGCCGCGTCCACGGCGGCCAGGTACCGCGGATCGTCACGCCGGATCGCATCGGGATTCACGCCGCGCTGCACGGCGAGCTGCTCGGCCAGCCGCTGGAGCGGGATCGCCGTCCCGACGAGCGCCGCCGCGGCGCCGTCGAAGTTGGCGGCGTCAGGGACGAGGGCGCGGCCGGCCGGCGTCAGTTCGACATCGATCTCGGCGGCCACGACCGCCGAGGCGATCAGGCCGACGGCCAGGCCCAGCTCACGGCAGGCGCGGAGAAGGCCGAGCGCGCGCGCCGTTCGCGGCCCGCGAGCCGACGCGTCGGCGAGGATGAGGACGAGACCGGTGTCCGCGCCGGTGCCGGCGAGGTGGCCGTGGAGCATGG
>SCTE01000161.1 GCA_004298915.1 Chloroflexota bacterium
CCTATGTCCAAGGCGCGCGCAGGCAGGCCACTATCCGCGGTCCTGAGCACCGGGAGATTGGGGCCACATGACGATCATCCAGAATGTCATCGCCGTTATCGGGTTCGTACTCTGCCTTCCGTTCGTGGCGGCATGGGTCGTCCTGGCGATGATTCGAGGTCGGAATCGACGTGACGGCGAAGCCGACGACCTGTTGGGCGACGGGGCGCAGCAGTCGTGGCTGGGCCGGCTCGCCCAACGCGGCCGGCAGTACGGCGAGCGCGCGACCCAGCTCGGCCACAGTCATGCCCGCGGTACCCGCAAGGAGGGCGAGGCCGAGGTCATCTAGGGCCGGGCCGCGCCTGGATGGGTCTCGTGGAGCCTCGTCGGTCAGGGGGAAACCTTTCTCACTGTGATCTGCCTCATAGGTGTGGGACCTTGGCCTCACGCCGCTGACCGGCGGCTGGGCCGACGCGTCGGTGCCAGCCGCGTGGCGGGGTCTCGCAGATCGCAGGGAGCACGCGCTTGGCCGATATTCCGTTTCCCGAGCGACTCCTTTCCGGCCCGCCGCTCGACGCCGGGCTCGAGTCATTTCTCGACCAATCGAGCCGCCTCGGACCGGTTCCGGGGCCCGGCGACGTCGAACGCCTGATCACGACCCTCGAGGCAAGCGAGCTCCTGGGGCGGGGCGGGGCGGGATTTCCGGTCGGGCGCAAGTGGCGCGCCATCGCCGAGCGCCAGGGCCCACCCGCGGTGGTCGTCGTGAACGGCGCCGAGGGCGAACCGGCGAGCGGCAAGGATCGGGCCATCATGGCAGCTCGACCCCATCTCGTCATCGACGGTGCGATCCTGGCCGCTGAAGCCATTGGCGCCGACGAGATCCTGTTCTACGTCGGGCGAGAGCACGAGGTCGCCGTTGCGGCCATGGCAGCCGCGATCGGCGAGCGAGCGACGAGCCAGCGACGACCGATGCGCCTGGTCCAGGCTCCGCTCGGCTATGTCGCCGGTGAGGCATCGGCCGCGGTCAACTACCTCAACACCGGCAACGCTCGGCCGACGACCTCGCCACCCCGCGTTTCCGAACGTGGCGTCAAGGGGCGGCCGACCCTCGTCCAGAACGTCGAGAGCCTCGCCTATGCCGCGCTGATCGCCCGGTTCGGCGACGGCTGGTACCGGTCGATGGGCAGGTCCGAGTCACCGGGTACCGCGCTCGTCACCGTCACGGGTGTTGGAAGGCACCAGGGGGTACGGGAAATCGAACTCGGCACGACCGTCGGCGAGATCGCCGCATCCGTCGGTGCCTCGGCCTTCGACGTCCGGGCGGTGGTCATGGGCGGCTACTTCGGCACCTGGGCGCCCGCTGCCGATGCCTGGCACATGCCCCTCGACCCCGCGGTCATGAAGGCGCATGGACTCGCATTCGGTTGCGGGATCGTCGGGCTGCTCCAGAACGACGTCTGCGGCGTGTCGGCCACGGCCGAGATCATGGCGTTCATGGCCGCGGAGAGCGCCGGACAGTGCGGTCCGTGCGTTCACGGACTTCGCGCCATCGGCTCGACGACCAGGCGCGTCGCGGAAGGCTCGGGGCGGGCCGGCGACCTTCGTGACCTCGAGCGCTGGACGACGCAGATTCCGGGCCGCGGCGCCTGCCGCCATCCGGATGGTGCGATCCAGTTGATGACGAGCGCCCTCAACACCTTCGGTGAGGAGTTCGCCCATCACGCCCGGACGGGCCGCTGCGCGATCACCGGGTCCCGGATCGAGGCGGCCTAGGATGGGCTGGCGCCTGCGAGTCGACTGGATCAAGTGCGATGGCTACGGCCTGTGCGGCGACTTCGTGCCCGACCTCATCGAACTCGATGACTGGCGGTACCCGATCATCGTCTCGGAGCCATCGGATAGCAACCAACTCCACGCCGCGCAGCGGGCCGTCGATTGCTGCCCGATGAAGGCGTTGCTCCTTGAGCGGGTGCCGGACGAGATCCGCCGGGCGGGATAGCACCGGCCTGCGAGCTGCTCACGGGGCCGGCGGGATGTTGTGGTTGATCCGGAACAGGTTTTCCGGGTCGTAGCGGCGCTTCACGGCCATGAGTCGCTCGAGCTTCTTGGGTCCGTAGACCGCGAGCGCCTTCGCGTGCGTGCCGGTTTCGTCGTGCCCGAGGAAGTTGACGTACTGGGCCGCCAGTGCATACGGCCGCGTCGCGTCCGAAAAGCCCTTGACCCAGGCGATGTTCGCGGCGTCCTGGCTGGCGTCGGCCCAGAAGCCGTAGATGTTCAGCCATCCCTGGGCGGAACGATCCGGGAACGCGGTCGCATCGTCCGCGACCCGCCCGAAGGCTCCGCCCATGTGATGCAGATCGGCCGCGGTCCCGACGCTCGTCTGTGATGCGGCATGCTCGACCAACACGTCGAGCATCGGGCCGTCGATTCGCGCGAAGGACGCGTTCCGCCAGTAGGCGCGGACGCCCTTCGGGAGCGAGGCATCGAACGCCGACTGGAAGGCAAGCCAGCGGGTTGGGTCGAGGACCGCGATGTCCGGGGCGCAGCCGATCCGGAGGCGCTCGACGGACGCCTCGCCCTCGGATCGATCCGATCCGGCCCAGGCGAACCCGATGAACATGAGCGGCGCGTCGCCAAGCTCCCAGTCGGCGGGCGGAACCATGAACGTCACGATGGTCGTGATGGCATCGGGCGCATCGGCGGTCCACTCGGCATACGACCGGAGCGCCTCGGACCACTTCGGGCGCTCATAGATCAGCGTGCCGGCGAAGACGTCCGGATCCAGCGGATGGGCCCGGAAGGTGAACGACGAAACGACGCCGAAGTTGCCGCCCCCGCCTCGCAGGCCCCAGAACAGATCTGGATGTTCATCCTCGCTCGCCCGGACCTGCTCGCCACTGGCCAGCACCACGTCGGCCGACACGAGGTTGTCGATGGTCAGGCCATGGGGCCTCGTGAGCCAGCCGACACCGCCGCCCAGCGTCAGCCCGGCAATCCCCGTTCCGGATACGACCCCGATCGGGACCGCGAGCCCATACGGCTCGGTCGCGCGATCGATCTCGCCGAGGGTCGCCCCCGCCCCGACATGCACGAGTCGAGCGTCCCGGTCGACCTCGATGCGGTCGAGATCGCCCAGGTCGAGCACGATGCCGCCGTCAACGGACCCGTTGCCCGCGACGTTGTGGCCGCCACCCCGAATCGCCAGGGGCAGGCCAGTCTCCTTGGCGATCGCGATTGCCGGTGCAATGTCACCGGCCCCGGCCGCTCGCAGGATCAGCAGCGGATGGCGGTCGATCATCCCGTTCCAGACTCGGCGCGCTTCGTCGTACGCGGGGTGGGTCGGCGCCAGG
>SCTE01000016.1 GCA_004298915.1 Chloroflexota bacterium
CGACCGCCCCGAAGATCGAGTAGGCCACGATCGTCGCGATGAACGACGGGACGAGGGCATCGGATTCGACGTCGTCGCGATAGTGGAGCTCCGCACCGAGGACGGCGCCGCCGAGCGGCGCGCGGAAGATGGCCCCGATGCCGGCGGCCATGCCGACCGACACCGCGATCCGGGCATCGCGCGCGTCGAGATCGAGAAATCGGGCCAGGAACGAGCCGAACCCCGCGCTGATCTGGGCGGTCGGGCCCTCGCGGCCACCGGATCCGCCCGAGCCGATGGTGATGGCCGACGCGATCAGCTTGATGAACGGGATTCGTGCCCGGATGCCGCGCGGGTTGTGGTGGAAGGCGGCGATCGCGGCGTCGGTGCCGTGGCCCTCGGCCTCGGGCGCCCAGCGGAAGACGATGAACCCGGCGATCAGCCCGCCGAGCGCCACGACGAGCGGAATCGCCCAGGGTCGGGCGGCGTCGATCGGGAAGACGAGCGGCGAGCCGCCCTCACCGGTCGGGGTCGGTGGCGCGTAGCCGGCGAGGACGCCGAGGAACAGGTGCGTTGCCAGCTCGAGGGTCTGGTAGAAGAGGATCGCCCCAAGGCCGCCGACGATGCCGATGATCGCGCCGAGGACCACCCACTTGCGCAGGTAGCTGGAGCTGCGAAGGCGGCGGCGGATGACTCGGAGGCCCGTATCGAGGGCCGGGGTACTGCCGGGGATCACGCGTACTTGCCGAGCTCCGCTGCGATCGCCGCGAGTCCGCGCGCGAGCGACGGGTCGTCCTGTTCGAGGACTCGACGCGCGACGAACTCGAGGGTGTCGCGCCGGAACTGGAGGATCGCGTTCCGAACCTCGGCGCCGGCCGGGGTCAACTGGGCCCGCGTTGCGCGACCGTCGACGGCATCGGGGACGAACCGCATGAATCCGCGACGCTCGAGCCGGCGCAGCAGGCGGCTGGTGGCCGGAACCGTCGTGCCGACGCGGGTGGCCACGACCCCGATCCGCGTTCCATCCGCGGTCTCGCCGACAATCAGGATCGCGCGCCACTGGGGCAGCGTCAGTTCGAGGCCCGGCACGGCCTGCGACAGCGCGCGTGCGGTCAGCGCCACGGCGCCGACAGCGATACGCTCCAGCTCGCGGACCAGTTCAGGGTGGTTCATGCCCCCAGCATACCACAAATAGATGCCAGGTGGCTACTAACTCGGGCGGGGCGGGCGCTAGCGGATCGGCTCGAGGACGACGACCGGGATCTCCCGCGAGGTCATGTCGCGGTAGGCACCGATGCCCGGGTGCAGGGCGATGTGCTGATTCCAGAGCCGCTCCCGCTCGCGCCCCGCGGCAACGATCGCTCGCGCCCGGATCGCCTGCCCATCAACCTCGATCGTGACGATGGGATTGGCCACGAGGTTCAGGTACCAGCTTGGGTGCCGGGGCGACCCGCCACGAGACGCGGTCACCACGTAGCGACCGTCATCCATCGAATAGGCGAGGGGACTGACCCGCGGCTCACCGGAGCGCGCCCCGGTCGTGGTGAGCACGAGCGCCTGCCGGCCGACGTAGATCCCGGTCACGGCGTGCCCGAATTCCCGGATCTCGGCGATCAGCTGGTCCTTGACCGACCCGTAGAACGGCACGACGTCGGGGATGGGCATGGCAAATTCGTCAGGGAAGCGGGTCGAGGATCACGACCGGAATGACCCGCGTCGTCTTCTTCGGGTACTCGCCGATACCCGGGTGGAGCTTGATGTGCTGCTGCCAGAGCCGCTCGCGCTCGGCACCCTCGGCAATCGAGGCGCGGGCCCGGAAGGTCTTCCTGTCGACCTCGATCGTGGCGATCGGGTACTTGAGCAGGTTCCAGTACCAGCCCGGATGCGTCGGGGCGCCTCCCTTGGACGCGGTCACGATGTACCGGCCGCCATCGAGCGAGTAGGCCAGCGGGCTCATCCGCGACTCGCCCGACTTCGCGCCGGTCGTCGTCAGCAGGAGGGCCTGGCGGCCGAGCCAGTTGCCCGATGTCGCATGGCCGCACTCGCGAATGTCGTTGATCAGCTTCTCGTTGGCGGCGGCGTAGGCGGCCATGACTTCGGGGGAGAGCATCGGTGGTGTGGACCTCGTGGCGATCGGCTGGCGCTTTGTTGCGCGAGCAACAATGCTAGCGCATCGCTCGGAGAGTCGCCGTCCATGGTAGGTGATGCCCGCCCCGGGCCTTCGTCCAGGCCGGTCATACGCCCCACGTAAGAAGTCGACGTCATTGCGCGTTCGAGCGGTGCTCCCGGTCTGATTTCATACCCCGCACGTATGAAATCGGCACGTTCGATGCCCATCGGGCCTGTGGCGAGTCGATGTCATACGCCCCAGGTATGAACTCGGCTGTGCGGGGCGCTTCAACGTCGATGTCATACGCCCCACGTATGACGGGTCGCGTTTCATACGCCCCAGGTATGAAATCGGCCAGCCGGGCGTGGGCCGGCACCAGGG
>SCTE01000162.1 GCA_004298915.1 Chloroflexota bacterium
ATAGCCCGGGCCCGGGCCCGGGCCCGATGGCGGCCCGGGCCCCAGTCCCGGCCCCTGGCGCCCCGCCACGCCCGGACGCCGCCGGAGCACCGCGATCGCTGTACCTTCACGTCCCGTTCTGCGTCTCGATCTGCCCGTACTGCGACTTCGTCGTGGTTGCGGGCGCAGCGACACGAGGACCACGCAATCGGATCGGTGCGCTGGTCGGCGCGCTGCGGCAGGAGATCGAGCTGCGGGCGCCGTCGGGTGCAGGCGATGCCCCGCCACCGCTCGAGACGATCTATTTCGGTGGTGGGACACCATCCCTCCTGCCGGTCGAGGACATCGCCGGCCTGATCGACCTGATCCGCGCCCGTTTCGGGATCGCCGATGGCGCCGAGATCACGCTCGAGGCCAATCCCGGACCTGATGAGCGCGGAGACGCGGCCGCGTTCCGGGACGCCGGTGTCACCCGGATCTCGTTCGGCGCGCAATCGTTCGATCCGGCGGAGCTGCAGCGGCTCGGTCGGCGCCACGGGGCGGGCGACATCGAGGCAGCCGTGCGGGGCGCGCGCTCGGCCGGGATCGGATCCATCAACCTCGACCTGCTCTACGACGTGCCGGGACAGACGGTGGACGCGTTCGCACGAACGCTCGAGGCCGCCCTGGCCCTGGAGCCGGATCACCTGTCCCTGTACGCGCTGACCCTCGACGATCCCGATGCCGAGGGGCTGACGGGGCCCGGCGGCGACCATCTGCCGACAACGAGAGGCGCGCGGCGATGGCGCGACGCCGCCCGACCCGCCCAGGACGAGGATCGCGCCGCGGCGATGTACGAGCACGCCGTCGCGCGCCTCGCCGGCGCGGGGTTCGCGGGCTATGAGATCAGCAACTGGGCGCGCCCCGGCCACGAGAGCCGGCACAACCTCGGCTACTGGCGCAGGCAGCCGCACGAAGCCGTCGGGCCCGGCGCCCACGCATTCGACGGTCGGATCCGGCGCTGGAACGCGGCCCGCCTCGACGGTTATCTCGCGGCCCTGAGGCGCGAGGACGGGTCTCCGCCGCGACTCCCTCCGGGCGGGTCCGACCCGATCGACCCGCGGATGGCGGCCGCCGAGGCCGTGATCCTCGGGCTCCGCCTTGCCGACGGGATACCCATCGTCATGGGGGACGAACCTCCGCTCGCCGAGCACCTTGCCTGGGCGTTCGGAGCCGGCGTGCTCGAGCGGGTTCAGGACGCGCGGATCGCCCTCACGACCCGCGGGCGCCTCGTCTCGAACGAGCTGTTCCGGCGCCTCGTCTGAGGAACGACCCCGCTCGAACCGCCACGAAACCCGGTGCGAACCGTTGACGCTCGTATCCGTCGCTGCTACCATCCAGTCAACCGTTAGCACTCTGGCATGGAGAGTGCTAACCAGATCCGAACGAGGAGACCAGGCCTTGGCGCGTCGAATCCGTCGCTCCACCGGCCCACTGGACCATCGCGCACACGCGATCCTCCGGGCCGTCATCGACGAATACGTTGCTTCCGCGACTCCGGTGGGCAGCCTTGCCCTCGTGGAGCGGTATGGCCTCGGCGTGTCCAGCGCGACCGTTCGCAACATCCTCGCCGAGCTCGAGCTGTCGGGCCTGCTCACGCACCCGCACACGTCCGCCGGCCGGATCCCCACCGACGAGGGCTATCGCTGGTACGTCGAGACGATCATGGACTCGGCGCTCATGCCCGAGGTCGAGCAGCTCATGATCCGCCATCAGTTCGGGCAGGTCGAGTACGCCAGCGAGCACTGGTTCCGTCTTGCCGCCTCGACGATCGCCTCGGTCACCCAGGCGGCCGGGCTCGCGACCCCGGCCAAGCCGGCTGCGGCCCACGTCCGTCGCGTGGACCTGGTCGCGATCAATGATCGGCTGGCCAGCCTCGTGCTCGTCCTTCGCGAAGGTGCGCTCAAGCAGGTCCTCATCAACATCGAGTCGGGCACGTCGCAGGAGACCCTCACCGCGGTCGCCGCGCGGCTCAATGGGCTCGTGGCCGGCCGGACGGCGACCGAGATCGTGCGCGCCGTCGGACGGCTTCGGGACGACCAGCCAGAGGTCGAGCTCATCCGCCGAGTTGCCGATCGGATCGTCCGGACGCTCCGGGAGTACGACGGCGACGCGGTCGAGGACATCTTCAGCGACGGCCTGCTCAACGTGATGGGCGCGCCCGAATTCGCCCAGAGCGACAAGCTCCGACGGGTCTTCTCGGCCCTCGAGAACCGCACCTACCTCGGCGAGCTCGTCGGGAGCGTGGCGGCGACCGGGGATGTCAGTGTCTTCATCGGTCACGAGAACGCGCCCGCGGACATGCGGGAAGTTGCCCTGGTCCTGGCGCCCTACGGCCAGCCCGGACGCGCCGTCGGCGTGGTCGGCGTCCTCGGGCCGACCCGGATGGCCTACCCCCAGGCCATCGGCACCGTCCGCTTCGTGTCCGGGCTCATGAACGAGCTCATCGACCACCTGTACGCCTGAACCGCGGGAGACCCAGCCAGACCATGGACAAGCGCACGCGCGCTCAGCAGCGCGCCGACGAGATCGACATCAGCCCCGCCAAGCTCCTCGCCGACATCGAGCGGATCAGCGGCGAGCGGGACGCCGCCCAGCTCGAGAAGGAGGAGTTCCTCGTGGCGCTCCAGCGCGAGCGGGCCGAGTTCACGAACTACAAGCGCCGAACGGCCGAGGAACGCCAGGCGATGATCGGGCTGGCTGGCGAGGGGCTCATCAACAAGGTCCTGACCCTCGCCGACGACTTCGACCGGGCGATCGACGCCCGCCCGGCAGCGATCGCCGACGACCCGTGGGTCGAGGGCATCGCGGCGATCGACCGGAAGCTGCGCCAACTCCTCGAGAGTGAGGGCGTCTCGCCGATCGAGACGGTTGCCGGAACGCCCTTCGATCCGCGCGAGCACGAGGCCGTCGCCGGGGTTCCGGGCACCGACCATCCCGACGGCGCGATCGTCATGGAGGTCCGCCGCGGGTACCGGCTCCGCGACCGCGTCCTTCGGCCGGCCCTCGTCGCCGTCGCCGCCGGAGCCGAACCGAACCAGCCCGCGAGCGGGCAGCCCGGCGATGCCGGTCCTCATTCCGACAACCCCATCCACTGAACATTCATCGAGCGAACAGGAGCACGTACGTGGGAAAGATCATCGGCATCGACCTCGGGACCACCAACTCGGTGGTCGCCGTCATGGAGGGCGGCGAGCCGACCGTCATCGCCTCGGCCGAGGGCGGGCGCACCGTCCCGTCGGTCATCGGTTTCTCGAAGACCGGGGAGCGCCTCGTCGGCCAGCTGGCCAAGCGCCAGGCGGTCACGAATCCATCGAACACCGTCTACTCGATCAAGCGCTTCATGGGCCGACGCTGGGATGACCCGGAGGTCAAGCGCAGCAAGGACCTCGTCCCGTACACCGTCGAGAAGGACGGCAAGACGGACGGGATCATGGTCAAGCTCGCCGACGGCAAGTCGTACTCGCCGCCCGAGCTGTCGGCGATGATCCTGCAGAAGCTGAAGGCGGACGCCGAGGCGTACCTCAACGAGAAGGTGACCGAGGCGGTCATCACCGTGCCCGCCTACTTCGACGACACGCAGCGCCAGGCGACCAAGGACGCCGGCCGGATCGCTGGCCTCGACGTCAAGCGGATCATCAACGAGCCGACGGCCTCGGCGCTCGCCTACGGCCTCGACAAGAAGGCCGACGAGAAGGTCGCGGTCTACGACCTCGGTGGCGGCACGTTCGACATCTCGATCCTCGAGCTCGGGGACGGCGTCTTCGAGGTCAAGGCGACCAACGGCGACACGCACCTCGGTGGCGACGACTTCGACCAGCGGGTCATCGACTGGTTGCTCGCCGAGTTCAAGAAGGACCAGGGGATCGACCTGGCCAAGGACGCCCAGGCCCTCCAGCGGCTCAAGGAGGCGGCCGAGAAGGCCAAGATCGAGCTGAGCTCGACGATGTCCACCGAGATCAACCTCCCGTACATCACCGCCGACGCCACCGGGCCGAAGCACCTGGTGATCAACCTCTCGCGGGCCAAGCTCCAGGACCTCGTCGGCGACCTCGTCGAGAAGACGAAGGGCCCGGTGCTCGCCGCGCTCAAGGACGCCGGCCTCAAGCCGGCCGACATCGATGAGGTCATCCTCGTCGGCGGCATGACCCGCATGCCGGCCGTTCAGGAGCTGGTCAAGAGCCTGTTCGGCAAGGAGCCGCATCGCGGCGTCAATCCGGACGAGGTCGTCGCGGTCGGTGCCGCGATCCAGGCCGGCGTGCTCGGCGGCGAGGTCAAGGACGTGCTCCTCCTCGACGTCACGCCGTTGTCCCTCGGGATCGAGACGCTCGGCGGGGTCATGACCCGGCTGATCGATCGCAACACGACCATCCCGACCTCGAAGTCGCAGACCTTCTCGACGGCCTCGGACAACCAGAGCCAGGTCGAGATCCACGTCCTCCAGGGCGAGCGTGACTTCGCGGCAGACAACAAGACCCTCGGGCGGTTCATCCTCGACGGGATCCCGCCGGCTCCGCGCGGCATCCCGCAGGTCGAGGTGACCTTCGACATCGATGCCAACGGCATCCTCGACGTCAAGGCCAAGGACCGGGCGACCGGCAAGGAGCAGCAGGTCCGGATCACGGCCAGCTCGATGCTCGACAAGTCGGCCGTGGACCAGATGGTCCGCGATGCGCAGGAGCATGCCGAAGAGGACAAGAAGCGCCGCGAGGACGTGGAGACGCGCAACCAGGCGGAGCAGCTCACCTACCAGGCCGAGAAGACCCTGAAGGACCTCGGCGACAAGGTGTCGTCCGAGGACCGCGCCGACGTGGAGACCAAGGTCACCGCGCTCCGCGAGTCGCTCAAGGGCGACGATCTCGACGCGGTCAAGTCCGGCGCCGAGGCGCTGGCCGAGACGCTGTCCCGGGTCGGTGCCGCTGCCTACGCGGCCTCGGCGGCGGCCGGGGACGAGAGCGGTGGCTTCGATCCCACGGGTCAGGGCGGCGCCGGATCGGCCGGTGCCGGATCGGACGAGTCCAACGGAACCGGCGGCCACTCGGGCACCCCCGAGGGCGAGGAAACCGTCGAGGGCGAGTTCAAGGAGGTCTGACGCCGCGGGGGCCGCGTCGCAGTAGCATTCGGGCCCATGCTTGGCGACTCGGCGTCCCCGCCGCTCATTCTCGCGCGCGCCCTGACCAAGCGGTTCGGGACGTTCACGGCAGTCGATGCCGTCGATTTCGACGTGGCCCCTGGCGAGGCGTTCGGGTTCCTCGGGCCCAACGGCGCGGGCAAGACGTCGACCATGCGGATGATCGGCTGCACCTCGCCGGCGAGCGGCGGCACGCTCAGCGTGCTCGGCATGGACCCGGAGGCGCAGGGCCCGGAGATTCGGAGCCGCCTGGGCGTGGTGCCCCAGGCCGACACGCTCGATGAAGAGCTGACCGTTCGCGAGAACCTCGTGATCTACGGCCGGTACTTCGGCCTCAGCCGGGCCGAGTGCGGGCGGCGCGCCGACGAGCTGCTCGACTTCGCCCAACTGACCGAGCGCCGGGACAGTCGGGTGGAGCCACTCAGCGGCGGCATGAAGCGACGGCTCACCATCGCCCGTGCCCTGATCAACGAGCCGGACGTCCTGCTCCTTGACGAGCCGACGACGGGGCTCGATCCCCAGGCCCGGCACCTGCTCTGGGATCGCCTCTACCGGCTGAAGCAGCGCGGCGTCACGCTGGTCCTGACCACGCACTATATGGATGAGGCCGAGCAGCTGTGCGATCGGCTGGTGGTCATGGACAAGGCCAGGATCGTGGCCGAGGGATCGCCGCGGGCCCTGATCGAGCAGTACAGCACCCGGGAGGTCGCCGAGCTCCGGTTCCCGGTCGGCGTCCAGGAGACGCTCGATGGGCAGCTCGACGGGCTGGCCGACCGCATCGAGCAACTGCCCGACCGATTGCTCCTCTACGCGAACGACGGCGAGGCCGTGGCCGTCGCGGTCCACGAGCGCGGGCTGCGGCCCGAGACCGTCCTGGTCCGCCGGTCCACCCTCGAGGACGTCTTCCTCCGGCTGACCGGCCGGACGCTGATCGACTGACGGGCCTGCCGCGATGACCGCCGTTCCGCAGCAGGACCCGCCGGCGATCGCCCGCCCCGAGCCGCCATCCGCTCTCGCTGCCGCGGGCCGCGTCTTCGAGCATCGCCTGTACCAGTACCGGCGGTCGTACCGGGGGTCGATCTTCACGTCGTTCGTGAACCCGACGCTGTTCCTCCTCGCCATGGGCCTCGGGCTCGGCGGCTACGTCAACGCCCGGAGCCCCGAGGCCTTTGGGGGCGTGCCGTACCTGCACTTCCTCGCCCCGGGGCTGCTGGCGGGGTCGGCCATGCAGGTCGCCATCTTCGAGTCCACGTTCCCGGTGATGATCGGGCTCGTCTGGCGCCGGATCTTCCATGCCATGTACGCGACCCCGATCGGGCCGCGCGCCGTCGCCGTCGGGACGATGCTCTGGATCGCGTTCCGCCTGGTGCTCGTGTCGAGCGTGTTCCTGCTCGTCAGCACGTTCTTCGGGGCGGTCGCGTCCCCCATGGCAGTGCTCGCGGTCCCGGCCGCGGTCCTGACCGGCCTCGCCTTCGCCGGCGGGATGGGCGCGTTCATGGCCACGCGGCGGAACCCGAATGCCTTCAGCGCGATCTTCCGGTGGGTCATCACGCCGCTCTTCCTGTTCAGTGGCACGTTCTTCCCGCTCGGCAGCCTGCCGCCCTCGATCCAGCCGATCGCCTGGCTCTCGCCACTCTGGCACGGCGTCGAGCTGACGCGGGGCGCGATGCTCGGGACGCTGTTCGACGAGCCGGTCCGGGCAGTGGCCCACC
>SCTE01000163.1 GCA_004298915.1 Chloroflexota bacterium
GTTCGGGGATCATCGGCGCGATCATCCTGGGATTCGGGCGGGCCCTGGGCGAGACGATGGCGGTGACGATGGTCATCGGCAATGCCCAGGACATCCCGACGAGCATCTTCGGCCAATCCCAGACCATCGCATCGAAGATCGCGACGACCTTCAGCGAGGCATCGGTGGGGATCCAGACCTCGAGCCTCATCGCGCTCGGCCTCATCCTCCTGGTCATCACCGTCGGACTCAACATCGTGGCGCGGTTGCTCGTCGCGCGAGCGGCTCGCGGCCCGATCGGAGCCGAGTGATGGCCGCGACCACACGTCCGCTCACGATGCCCGGGCTGTACCGCTCCCACGTGAGCCGTCGGCGACGCGGGTTCGACATCGGGATGCGCTGGCTGTCGTTCGGGGCTGCCGTGCTGTGCGTCGTCCCGCTGGCGGCCGTGCTCATCTTCGTGACGGTCAACGGTGCGGCAGCCCTGAACCCGGACCTCATCACCAAGCCGACGCGTGCCCTCGGGAAGGGCGGCGGCGCCCTGGGCGCCATTCTCGGAACCCTCCAGATGGTCCCGGTCGCAGCCCTGATCGCCATCCCCGTCGGCGTCGCCGGTGGCATCTATGTCGGTGAATTTGCCGGTCGCCGGAGCGCGCGGATCGTGCGCTTCGCGGCAGACGTGATGGTCGGCGTTCCGTCGATCCTCATCGGGATCTTCGTCTTCACCTTCCTCGTCCTCCCGTTCAAGCAGTACAACGCCCTCGCCGGCAGCGTCGCGCTCGCGGTCATCATGATCCCGGTGATCCTGCGGACCACCGAGGAGATCCTGCAGCTCGTGCCGGGAACCCTCCGCGAAGCCTCCCTCGCCCTCGGCATACCGATGTGGAGAACCGTCTGGAGCGTCGTGATCCGGACCGGGGTCGGAGGGATCCTGACCGGGGTGATGCTCGCGTTCGCGCGGGCCATGGGCGAGACCGCGCCGCTGCTGTTCACGGCGCTCGGCAGTCGGCTCGTCAACGTCGGCGACTTCGGGAAGCCCATGGATTCACTGCCCGTCTTCATCTACGTGAATGCCCGCCAGCCGTACGAATTGCTCAACCAGCAGGCCTGGGGCGCAGCCTTCCTGTTGCTCCTGATCGTGCTCGTGATCAACGTTGCCGTCCGCGCCCGGACCTGGGGCGGGAGAATAGGTGCCTGAGGAACCGACGCCGATGATCGAGACCGCCCCCGTTGGAGACACGCCCATGATCGACCCCGCAGGCGCGCCTCACCCGCCGCCCGGCATGCCCAGGGCCGCCGCACCCGCCGCACCCGCCGCGTCGCCGGGTGCCGGCCTCGACGTCCGCGGGCTGAACGCCTACTACGGCACGTTTCGAGCCATCCGGGATGTCACCTTGCGGATCCCGGAGCGTGCCGTGACCGCGATCATCGGGCCCTCCGGTTGTGGCAAGAGCACCTTCCTCCGCTCGCTCAACCGGATGCACGAGCTGGCGCCCGACGCCCGCGTGACCGGGAGCGTCGAACTCCTCGGGGTCGACGTCTACGATCCCGCCGTTGATCCGGTACAGCTCCGACGCGTCGTCGGGATGGTCTTCCAGCGCCCGAATCCCTTTCCGACGATGTCGATCTTCGACAACGTCGCGGCGGGCTTGCGGCTGACCGGCCACCACTCCCGCCAGGAACTCGAGGCGGTCGTGGAGCAGTCACTCCAGCGGGCCGCCCTGTGGGACGAGGTCAAGGACAAGCTGAAGTCGAATGGGACGAGCCTCTCCGGCGGCCAGCAGCAGCGCCTGTGCATCGCCCGGGCCCTGGCCGTGGACCCCCAGGTCATCCTCATGGACGAGCCGGCGTCGGCCCTCGATCCCATCGCGACACTCCGCATCGAGGAACTCATCTCCGAGCTGCGGGCGAACTATACGATCGTCATCGTGACGCACAACATGCAGCAGGCCTCACGAATCAGCGATCGCACGGCCTTCTTCACGATGGGCGAAGATCGAGCCGGCTACCTTGTCGAGTTCAACGACACCGTGAAGGTGTTCACGAATCCCGTGCACCAACTGACGGAGGACTACGTGTCGGGACGGTTCGGCTGATGGATCCTGCGACGAACATCGGGAGCCCTGCGCAACAGGAAGCCCACGCCACCAGATCGCGCCTCGTGCTCGACCGCGAGGAACGACTCGTCAAGGACGGCATCCTCCGGATGGGGTCGCTCGTCGAAGCCCAGATCCGGGGCGGCGTCGCGTCCCTCGTGAGTCGTGATCTCGGCCGTGCAGCGTCCATCGTCTCGGGCGACGCGGCGGTGAACGACGCACAGCGCGAAGTGACCGACACGATCGCCACCACGATCGCCACCCAGGCGCCGGTTGCGCGAGACCTTCGATTCCTCCTCGCCCTGAACCACGTCGCCTTCGAGCTCGAGCGGATCGGCGATCACGCCTCGAGCATCGCGAAGCAGACCCGCTGGCTGGTCGGCACGCCGACGCCACAGGTCGGACCGGCCATCGAATCGATGGGCAACATCGCGGCCGACCTCGTGGCGGGCATTCTCAGGGCGCTGATCGACGTCGACGATCGACTGGCCCGCGAAGTCGCTGCGCGGGACGACGAGATCGACCATGGCTACCGGCGGATGTTCGCCGAGGTCATCGAGGCGATGCGGGGCGACCCGGGACAGATCGAGGGGGGCACCCGCCTTGTCCTCGCGGGCCACTGGATCGAACGCATCGGCGATCGCGTGACGAACATCGCCGAGGACATCGTGTACCTGGCGACCGGCCAGGTCGAGGACCTCAACCGGTGACGGGCGTGGGTCCGGCAATTCATGAGCGTCACGACCAGGACATGACGGAGCCCGACCAGGCAATGATCGATCTCTACCTCGTTCGTCACGCCCACGCCGGGAACCCGGTGAAATGGGCCGCTGCGGATGAGCTCCGGCCGCTGAGCGCGAGGGGCCTCCGGCAAGCCACGCGGCTGGGCGACTTCCTTGCCTCGGCCGAGGTCGGACCTGTCGCGATCGTGACCTCCCCGAAGGTGCGTGCCCGGCAGACGGCGGACGTGCTTGGGGCCGCCCTCTCCGGCGACGTGCGCCTGGACGAGCGCCTTGCAGACGGCCTCTCGATCGACCTGTTGCGCGCCCTGGTGGGCGAGACGGACGTTGCCGACGGACTGATGCTCGTCGGGCACGACCCGGACTTCAGCGAGGTAGCGAGCGTCCTGGTCGGCGCTCCCATCGTCGTGCGCAAGGGCGCGGTGGTACGGCTTGCCCTGGAGCGGGACGCCGTTGACGCCGGCGCGGGCATCCTTCGCTGGCTCATCCCACCGGAGGCCCTCGGACGATGACTGCGGCCGCGGCCCCCACCCGGATCCTCGTCCTGTGCACCGGCAACAGCTGCCGGAGCCAGATGGCCGAGGCATTCCTGGCTCGGGATGGCGGTGATCGGGTGAGCGTCGAGTCGGCCGGCACGCATCCGACCACGGTTCATCCGCTGACCATTCGCGTCCTCGCGGAGCGCGGCATCGACTGGTCGGCGGCACGTTCCAAGTCGATGACCGAATTCCTCGACCGGCCGTTCGACCAGGTGATCACCGTGTGCGACGAGGCGGCCGAGGCGTGCCCGGTCTTCCCGGGCGGCGGCGCGCGGGTTCACGCCGGTTTCGAGGATCCGGCGGCGGTGCAGGGAACGGACGCCGTGCGGCTCGCGGCGTTCCGCCGGATCCGCGACGAGATCGAGGCCTGGGCGGCTGGCTTCGTCAGGGACGAGCTGGCGAATCCCCCGACCTGACGGCGTCAGCGGGCGGTACGCGCCGAACGAGGTCGCCGGCCGGGACGAAGTCGCCCGGCACGAGCGCGCGGGCCATCGCTGCGAGGCGGCCGATCGCCGGCGGAGCGAGGCGGTAGTAGACCTGCGAGCCGCGCTTCTCCGAATGGACGACGCCGGCCTCGCGCAGGACCTTGAGGTGATGCGACACGGTCGGCTGGGACACGTCGCACGAGTCCGTGAAGTCGCAGGCGCAGATGCCGTCGCACTCGGCGAGCTGGCGGACGATGTTCAGGCGGACGGGGTCGGCGAGCGCGGCGAGGAGCGTGACATCCGGGTCGAGGTGGCGTTTCATGGGCCGAATTCTATCGACACATTTCGATATTGACAAGCGTCAATATCTGGCGCATATTGATGGCCGTCGATACGAGTGATGCGCACGACGACGCATCGATAGGAGAAGGAACGATGTTTCACCTGACCTCTCCGGCCTGGCTGGTCGGAACCAACAGTCGCGGCGAAGATCCGGACCGCATGGACCACGTCGCCATCCACGAAGCGCGCATCGCCACGGACTTCCGCGAGCACCAGGCCGAGGATCTCGCGCTGGCTCGATCCCAGGCCCGTCGGGTCCGGTTCGAATCGGCCACCGGCGCCGGGGCCCTCCCCGACCTCGCGGCCTGCTGCGCGTAACCTTCCAGGCATCCACCTACCTGGAGCGCACGATGACCTCGCCGATCGAGCTGACGTCCCCTGGTTCCGACCTGACCGACATCCACGAAACGGTGCGGAACCGCTACGCGGAGGCCGCCCGTGCGGCTTCGGGGACACAAGGGACGACGTCGGAGGCGCTCGAATCGTGCTGCGCCGATGACGGGCGCGTCGTCTTCGGATCGCTCCTCTATGCCGCCGACGAGCGGGCCGGGCTGCCCGACGCCGCCGTGCTCGCGTCGCTCGGCTGTGGCAATCCGACGGCCGTGGCCGAACTCCGGTCCGGCGAGACCGTCCTCGACCTCGGGTCGGGCGGCGGGATCGACGTGCTCCTCTCCGCGCGCCGGGTCGGACCGACGGGACGCGCCATCGGCGTGGACATGACCGATGAGATGCTCGAACTCGCGCGCCGGAACGCGCTCGAGGCGGGGATCGACAACGTCGAGTTCCGGAAGGGCACCATCGAGGACCTCCCGATCGAGGACTCGAGCATCGACGTCGTCATCAGCAACTGCGTGGTCAACCTGGCCGCGGACAAGCGCGCGGTCCTGGGCGAGATCGCCCGCGTGCTTCGACCCGGGGGCCGGATGGGCATCAGCGACGTCGTCGCCGAGGATCGCCTGTCGCCGGCCGAACGCGCCGAGCGCGGCAACTTCGTCGGCTGCGTCGCCGGGGCACTCTCAACGTCCGAGTTCCGTGCCGGGCTCGCGGCGGCCGGCCTGTCCGACATCGACCTCCAGCCGACGCATTCGGTCGCCGATGGCCTGCACTCGATGAT
>SCTE01000164.1 GCA_004298915.1 Chloroflexota bacterium
CGCACGAACGACCCGGCGGCGGTTCGAATGAGCTCGCCGTCGACTTCGGCGGCGAGCCGCTCGGCACCGATGGTTCCGGCCCGACCCGCGTCCGGCGACAGGTGTGGATCTCTCGTTGGCGCCGCGGCTCGAAAGTTGGCCAGGCGGCGCTCGAGTGCGACCGTCATCGTCAGGCCACCGCGCGCGATGCGGACGCAGGCGACGCCGATGGACGCTTCGCACCGAGATCGGCAAGGAGCCGGAGCGCGAGCGCCTTGGCGTCGACGAGCGGATCCAGCCGTGGTCCCGTGCAGGCCGGGCATCCGCTCTCGCACGGGCAGGCGCCGACGAGCTGGGCAGCGCCGAGGATCAGCTCATCGTGCCGGGCCCATAGTCGCTCGGACAGGCCGACGCCGCCGGGCATCGCCTCGTACAGGTAGATCGTCGGCGATTCCGAGTGGGGCGAGCGCACCTGCGACACGAGTCCGAGGTCGTGGGGATCGACCATGAGGAGGACCGCTGCGACCGCCTGGAGCGCGCGTCCCGCGCCGACAAGGGCGACATCGAGATCGTCGCGGCGCCAGCCGACGGACGCCGTTTCACCGGTGATCCAGTAGGCGGTGGTCTGGAGCTCGAGCTCGGGCAGGTCGATCGGGCCCCACCCGACGTTCTCATCGGTCCCGAACTTGAGCTTCTTGAACAACGTCACGAGGCTCGCGACCATCACCTCGCCATGGACCCGGCGGCCGCCCGGCGTCGCGGCCTCGGCGAAGACGTCGAGCGGCTTCAGGGTCACGGCCCGATTGGCGTACGTGTAGTGGTCGACGTCGACGCGATGGACGTACGCCTTGCGCTCGCCCCACTCGAGGCGATCGACGTAGTACTGGACCGAATCGTGGAGGTAGATCGCCCGCTCGTGGACGAGGACCTGGGCCGAGAAGAGGTCCACCTCGCCGAGCACCCGCGGTCGATCCGGCGTCGTGTCGATGATCACGACGTTCTCGGGAGCGGCCGAACGCAGGCTGACCTCCGAGGCGGGGAAATTCTCCGAGCTCCAGTACCAGCGATCGTCCGCGGCCTGGCGAACGTGGCCCTCCTCGCCGAGGAACGCGAGCAGGTCGTCCACCGGACCGGGTCCGAACACCTCGCCGGCCTCGAACGGACGCTCGAAGGTCGCGCAGCGCAGGTGGGCGAGCAGCACGTGGAGGTTGTCGGGATCGATCCGCGCCTCCTCCGGGGTCCGGTCGAGCAGGAACTCCGGGTGGTGGATCACGTACTGGTCGACCGGCGAGGCCGAGGCCACGAGGATCCCGACCGACGGTTCGAGGCGGCGCCCGGCCCGGCCGAACTGCTGCCACGTACCGGCGACCGAACCGGGATAGCCGGCCAGGACGGACACGTCGAGGGCCCCGATGTCGACGCCGAGTTCGAGCGCATTGGTCGACACGACACCCAGGACCTCGCCGCTCCGGAGACCCCGCTCGATGGCCCGACGCTCGGTCGGCAGGTAGCCGCCCCGATAGCCGCGGATCCGCGACCGCGGGCCGAGGTGCTCGCGGAGGGCCTCGCGCAGGCCGGTCAGGAGAATCTCGACCGCAACCCTCGCCCGCCCGAAGACGATCGTCTGGCGCCCGGCCCGCAGGAACGGCAGGGCCCAGCGCTGGGCGTGGGTCAGCGCGGAGCTCCTCGCGCCCGTCGCGAGGTCCAGGATCGGCGGGTTGACGAGCAGCAGGTGGCGTTCACCGCGGGGCGCGCCGTTCCGGTCGATCAGCCGTGGGGAACGGCCGGTGAGCTGCGCCGCCAGCTCGGCCGGGTTGCCGATGGTTGCCGAGGCACACACGATCACCGGATTGGAGCCGTAGTGTCGGCACAGCCGGAGCAGCCGACGGAGCACGTTGGCGACGTGGCTCCCGAAGACGCCCCGGTAGGTGTGGAGCTCGTCGATGACGATCACCTGCACCTGTTCGAACAGCTGGAACCACTTCGTGTGGTGCGGGAGGATCGCCGAGTGGAGCATGTCCGGGTTTGTGACGACGACCTGACCGGCAGTACGGATGGCGGACCGGATCGGAGCCGGCGTGTCCCCGTCGTAGGTCGCGGCCGAGATCGCCAGTTCGCTCGCCGCGGCAAGCCCCGCCAGTTCGGCGACCTGATCCTGTCCGAGTGCCTTGGTCGGAAACAGGAACAGGGCACGCGCCGACGGATCCTGGGCGAGCGCCTGGAGGACGGGCAGCATGTAGCAGAGGGTCTTGCCCGACGCCGTCGGCGTGACGACGACGACATCCTCGCCCGCATGGACCGCCTCGATCGCGGCGGCCTGGTGGCTGTACAGGGTATCGATCCCGCGTGACCTGAGGCCGGCCTCGATCCGCGGGTCGAGCCACGCCGGGAACGGCGCGGTGATCGGGTCCGCGGGTGGTACGACCTCGTGGTGGACGACGGCCGACGCGAGCGACGGGTCCTCGAGGAGTCGGCGGAGCACCTCATCGGTGGGAGCGGGAGCGTAGGTCCGCATGGGTGGATCTCCAAATCGAACGGGCGTTCGATGACAGCCTACACCCAGCGTCGGACAGGAGCGTGCCAGCTTGCATGGCACACCCGTCGGTGCCCGCAAGACGCGTGTTGACGCGGAGCTGCGGGTTAGCTACCCTCGGGCGGTGGATGACCAGTTCGAGGACAAGCCGACGGATTCCGGGTTCGCGCCCGGGGCCTTCGACTCGAACCGTGGT
>SCTE01000017.1 GCA_004298915.1 Chloroflexota bacterium
GAATCATCGAGTGACGACCGTTCGACCCATTCGTGTGGGCGCCCTCACCCTCGTCGCGGCTCTCGCCATCGCCGCGTGCGGCGGCGGCGCCAGCACCGCGCCGACCATCGCCCCCGATGTCACGCCGGGTCCGACGACCGCGGAATCCAATGGCCCGACCACGCCGGAGCCGCCGAGCAGCGACGTCGTGCTCCAGGGTGCGGGCGCAACGTTCCCGAACCCGCTGTACCAGGTCTGGTTCGAGGCGTTCAACTACAAGTACAACAACATCCAGATTGACTACCAGTCGATCGGCTCCGGCGGCGGCATCAAGGCCATCACCGAGCAGACCGTCGACTTCGGTGCCTCCGATGCCCCGATGAAGGACGCCGAGATCGCGGCCCTCCCGGCGGGCACCACAATGCTCCACATCCCGACGGCACTCGGGGCCGTGGTCGTGATCTTCAATCTGGGTGACGTCAAGGACCTGAACCTCGACGCCGACAACGTCGCCAACATCTTCCTCGGCAACATCACGAACTGGAACGACCCAGCGATCGCGGCCAACAACCCGGGCGTCACGCTTCCGGACCAGGCCATCCGGGTCGTCCACCGCTCCGATGGCTCGGGCACGACGAACGCCTTCACCACCTACCTCGACACGGTGAGCGCCGAGTGGCATGACAAGGTCGGCAAGGGCAAGGAAGTCAACTGGCCGACCGGCATCGGGGCTCCCGGAAACGACGGCGTCGCCGGTGGAGTCAAGGGCGACGCGAACGTCGGTGCGGTCGGGTATGTCGAACTGAACTACGCCACGACGGCCGGGCTCACGAGCGCGAAGCTCAAGAACGCGGCCGGCAAGTTCGTGGCCGGCTCAACCGACGGGGTCACGGCCGCGGCCGAAGGGGCCGCCGCCAGTTTCCCGGCCGACTTCCGACAGGCACCCATCATCAACGGTGCCGGCGACGCCACGTATCCCCTCGCCTCGTACACGTACCTGCTCGTCTACAAGGACCAGACCGACGCGGTCAAGGGCCAGACGCTCGTGGCCTTCATCTACTGGTGCCTGACCGACGGACAGGCGACCGAGGGCGGCCTCGGATACGCGCCGCTTCCCGCGCCGGTCAAGGAGAAGGCCATCGCCGAGCTCCACGAGATCACCACCGGCGGTGCGCCGATCTGGCCATAGCAGATCTCCGTGCCTCCAAGGACAGAGGGCCCCGGATCCCACCCGGAGCCCTCTGTCGTACCCATTCCCGTCGCCGGGTGACACGCAGCAGATTGGACGACTGATGGCGGCAACCACACCCCGAACGCTCCGCGGCGCGAGTCGCGCCGCCGATGCCCCGGACAGGATCTTCCGGGGCAGCACGCGTGTGCTCGGCTGGCTCGTCGTCGGCATCCTGATCCTCATCGGGATCGTGCTGGCGGTCGAGGGAGCGGAGGCGTTCTCGACGTTCGGCCTCGCATTCGTGACCGGGACGACATGGGATCCGGTCAAGGATGTCTACGGGGCACTGCCGTATGTCTTCGGAACGATTGCGTCGGCAACCATCGCCCTGGTCATCGCTGTCCCGATCGGGATCCTGACCGCGGTCTACCTTGCCGAGCTGGCGCCACGGCGGGTCGCGCTTCCGCTCACCTTCATGATCGAACTGCTCGCCGCGATCCCGAGCGTGGTCTTCGGCCTGTGGGGGGTCTTCGTGCTGTCGCCGTTCCTTCGTGCGACCGTCGAGGCCTGGGCGGTC
>SCTE01000165.1 GCA_004298915.1 Chloroflexota bacterium
GATCGGGGAGCCCGATCCGTCCCCGGACGGGCTCGTGGCCGCGAGTGACGCGATGCGGGACGCAATCCGCTGGAACGGTGGTGCCAAGTGCGCCGTCGACTCGGCCCTCCACGACCTCGTCGGCAAGGTCACGGGCCGTCCGGCCTGGGACCTGCTCGGCCTGACGCCCGACATCCCGCCGACGGACTTTACGCTCGGTCTGGATGAACCCGAGGTCGTCCGCGAGCGGGCTCGCCGCGCGTCGGCGTTCCCGGCCCTCAAGATCAAGTGCGGCGGCCCGGCCGACGTCGCGACGCTGCGCGCCGTTCGCGAGGTCTTCGACGGCCCGATCCGGGTCGATGCCAACACCGGCTGGACCCCAGAGGTCGCACGCTCGCTCCTGCCGGAGCTGGTCGAGCTCGGCGTCGAGCTCATCGAGCAGCCGTTTCCCGGCGCCCGCCTCGACTGGATGGGCGACCTGCAGCAGCATTCGACGCTCCCGATCGTGGCCGACGAATCGTGCGTGACGGACGAGGACCTGGACGGGCTGGTCGGCGTGGTCGCCGGGGTCAACGTCAAGCTGGCCAAGGTCGGTGGCCCGGGCCCCGCGGCGCGGATGCTCGGGCGGGCTCGCGACCTCGGCTTTCGTCGGTTCCTCGGCTGCATGGAGGAGACGTCGGTCGTCATCGCCGCGTCCGCGGCGTGCGCGTCGCTCGCTGAATGGGTCGACCTCGACGGGTGCCTGCTCATCGCGGACGACCCGTTCGAGGGTCTCGAGCTCGGGTCCGACCATCGCTGGGTCCTCGGTGATCGGCCGGGACTCGGGGTCGGCCGAGCGGCCACCTGAGGTCCGGAGAAGCTCAGGCGCGAACGGGCGAATCGGACGGATTCGGGCGTCCTCGCAGGTCCCGGCAGGCCTCTCCGGAGGCCGTGTGGATAACTTGGTGGACGAAAAGGTGGAGAAGGCCCTAGCCGCCTGACGGCCCGCGGGCGTACCATTCCCGATGTCGGCAGCGAACCACGGAGGGGGTCCGCCGGCCACCCAGCTACAACCCGCAGCTGCGGGACACGGTCCATTTCGCCGTGCCTCCCGCAAGCCGAACGCGCCCGTCGTGGAGGAGTTTGATTGATGGTTTCGCGCGCCGCGCCCGTCGCTGCGCCGTCCGACGAGGCGGTCGAGTTCGTCCGGTTCTGCTACGAGCGCCGGAAGGTCGGCTGGCCCGAGCTGTACGACGAGATGTGCGGGGTCGCTGGACGCGGGCTGTTCAAGGGCTGGACGGCCGAGGACCTCGCCGCGAACGGGATTGGCCTGACCCTGTTCGAGATGCCGGCGCTGGCCGCGCTGGTCAGCGCGGTGGTCAACGAGGACCGAAGCCGGAACAAGGTGAGGATCGCCGCCGAAGCCTCCGCCTGATCTCTCGGCGGCGTCGCGACCAGACCTTGGCGCGACCAGGCCGAGGCGCGTCCGGGCCGCGGCCCACCAGCCTCGATTGGTCAGGCGCGAATGCGCCGCCTGGCCATCTCGCCCTCGATCTGGCGCTCGGCCTCGACGTACCGGTCGATCTGCTCGCGGAGCTGGTTCGCCTCGGGCACGTACAGGTGGACCTGCTGCTGCAGGATGTAGCTCAGGCGCCGGCTGGTCATCCGAACGTGGTCCAGGTTCTTCATGAGGACCAGGGGATCCATCGACGCCAGGTCCGACGGGTGGTACATCTGCTGCATGGCGGCATTCTAGCGGCGCCCATGGCCCTCCGCAGACATCGGCCGGCCTTTGCTGCCCTCTAGAGCCCTCGCAGCCGGGGTGGCCAGGTCCAGTCCACCGGGACCGATGCGCCGGTCAGCGCCCGGCGTCGCCCGACCTCGGTCGCCCCGATGACGAGGATCCGGTCCAGTTGCGTCGCCCGGCCCGCCTCGTCGCCCCACAGCTTCGTCATCTTGCGGAGGGCGTGAACCTCGTCGAGGGCCACGCCCGCCAACCGATAGCCTTCCGGAGCGGCGGCGTCGGCCCAGACCTGTTCCGCGAGGCCGTGCCCGGAGCTGATCCTGCGACCTCGATCCGTCGCCACGTCGCCGATCACGAGGACGACGATGGCATCGTCGGTCAGCGACGGGCGAAGGCCGTGCAGGACCTCGCGCATGAAGTCGAGGTACGGGGCCCGGTGGTGGGCGTCGTCCAGGGTGGCGTCGATGACCTGGGGATCGAAGCCGAGGAACCAGGCGCGCAGCCAGTTGTAGTAGCCGTACTTCACGACCCGGAGGTACGGCGGCGAGGTCACGACGAGCCGGATCCGGTCGGGCAGGCCGCGCGCCCGGAGCGACGTCGCGGCCCGGCGGCCCGCATCCCGCGCATCGCCGAGGAGCGAGAGTCCGGGCGATCCGGGGAGGGGAGCGCGGAACAGGCGATCGAGCTTGGACGACAGGCCGGCGAACACGTCGCGCTCTGACGACACGAAGTTCGTCCGGGCCGCGTAGTCGCGCACGTAGCGCGGCGCCATGCTGAACGTGTTGGGCATCAGGTCGGACAGGTACGAAGCGCTCTTGCCGTGGAGGATCCCGGTGATCGCCGCGGCGAGGAAGCGGTCGACGCGATCGGCCAGGTCCAGCGAATCGCGGACGAACAGGAGCTGGGCGAACGTCGTCGGGTGGAACGCGAGGGCCACCTCGGCCGGCACGGGATCCGGTCCTCCGTGGATGGGATCGGCCTGGATGGACCGGGCCCGGGCCAGGTACCCGGGAGCGGCTGCCGGCCAGGCGAGGCGCAGCCTGGCGACGCGAGTGCGGGCCTCGGCGGGCGAAGCCGGCTCGACCTTCGAGGCCGTCAGGAGGTGGGCGAACGGGTTGAGGTCATTGCCGACCCCGATGCGACCCTCGGCGCTGGCCTGCAGGGGGACGGTCCCGCGCCCGGCGAACGGATCCAGGACGACGTCGCCGGGCCGGCTGTAGCGGGCGATGAACGCGTGCGTCAGGGCCGCGGGGAAGCTCGCCAGGTACGAGCACATCGGATGGAACGGGTGGCCCCATAGCCGCTGCTGCGCCTTCCATTCGGGTTCGATCCCGAGGCGCGGCAGTTCGGTCGCGAGCTCGAGGTCGAGCTGCGTCGTCGCGGCGCCTTGCGCGCCGGTTGTGGCGGCCATGTGGGCGGTCTGGGCTCCCGTCACCCGCCGGCGCACGTCCGATGCGCCCGTCGGGCTCGTGACGATAGCCGTCGCCTCCCCGGTACTGTCAATAGGTCGATCGGCGCACCGGCCGGGACAACGGATCAGCGGAGGCTTGCGAGGATCGCGTCCAGGGTCTCGATCGTGCGATCGATGTCGGCCGCCTCGATGACGAGGGGCGGCTTGATCTTGATGACGTCGTGGGCGGGGCCGTCGACGCTGAGCAGGATGCCGCGGGCAACGGCGCCTTCGACGAGGGCGGTGGCGAGCTTCGGCGCCGGCTCGCGCGTCGCGCGATCCTGGACGAGGACGACTCCCAGGTAGAGCCCGAGGCCGCGGACGTCGCCGATGGGCTCATGGCGCGCGGCGAGTTCGCGGAGGCCCGTGAGGAATCGCCCCCCGAGGTCCGCAGCTCGTTCGCGGAGGTGCTCGTCCTCGATGGCGTCGAGCACCGCCCGGCCCACGGCCGCCGACACGGGATTGCCGCCGAACGTGTTGAAGTACTCCATCCCGTTGACGAACGCGTCCGCCACGGCCCGTGTCGTCACCACCGCCCCGAGCGGGTGGCCGTTGCCGAGCGGCTTGCCCATCGTGACGATGTCCGGCAGCGCGCCGTCGACCTCGAAGCCCCACCAGTGGGTCCCGACCCGCCCGAGGCCGACCTGGACCTCATCGGCGATCACCACGGCCCCGGCGCGGCGCGCCGCCTCGTAGGCACCGCTGAGGTAGCCCGGCGGAGG
>SCTE01000166.1 GCA_004298915.1 Chloroflexota bacterium
GACCCGTCGCGATGATCGCGTCCAGGGGCCGGCGATGGCCGAACACCGCATAGGCGAGGAACTGGCCGGCCGCCCACACAATCGCCCCGAGGGCGATCAGGTAGTGCCCGTACTGGGGCGTCAGGTCAAGGCCGAGGATCGCCAGGTCGTACCAGACGCGCCCGATGACGGCGGCGGCCTCGCGGTAGCGCGCGGCCATGGCGGCCAGCCCGAAGCCCTGGACCGTATCGCCGAGGACGATCCCGCCGGCGATGATTGGGAGGATCATCGCGGCGAAGGCAATCCCGAGGAAGTGGGTGGTCCAGCGCCCCCACCCGAGCTTCGCGCCGGCGAGGCCGAACGCCACCCCGGCGATGCCGACCATCGGCAGGAAGTCGGTGAACGGGCCGATCCCCCGGACCCACTTCGCGTCGTCGATCGACCAGGCAATCGAGACGACGATGACGACGATCGCGCCGAGCGTGGCCCAGCCCTCGGCCGGCCCTCGAATGGCCCGCCGCAGCCAGGACCTGTTACGCGCCTCGATGGACATCCCGTCGTCGCTCATCCGGCCAGCATCTCCGCCATCGACCCGCCCGGCCGCAGGACGTGCACCGCCACGTCGAATTCCGATAGGGCGTGGCGGAGGCCACGGATTCGCTTGGCCACGGTGGCATCGGCGTCGATATCGGGATCGGCGGGCGGCAGGCCGGCGCGCCGGCGTGCCTCGTCGCGCTCCCATACCTCGAAGGCGTGGACATCGAACGTGATCGCGACGCAGCCGACGCCGCGCGACCGAAGGGCCGCCAGCGGACGGACCCAGTCGATGTCCAGGGACGGCGTGATGATGACCGCCGTCATGCCCCGCCGAATCCTCGGGATCGTCGCGATGAGGCCCTCGGACAGCGGACGCGCACCGTCGCCATCCACGGCGGCGAGGAGCTGCATGATCTTGAGCTGCTGCCGGGGTCCCCGATCGGGCTGGAGCTGGGCGAGGCGATGGGCATTGACGGTGAGCCCGACGGCCCGGTTCTCGCGTATCGCCTTGTCGGCGACCGACGCGGCGGCCCGGACCCCGATCTCGACGGTCGATTCGTCCCCGGAACCGGCCTGTGGGGCATGCTCGAGGTCGAGCACGATCCAGGCATCCGCAGTCTGCTCGAGCTCGAACTCCTTGACCTGGATCTCACCGTGCCGTGCCGTCGACTTCCAGTGGATCCGGTTGAACGCATCGCCCGGCGCCCAGGGTCGGACGGTCGTGGCGAGGGGCGATGTCTGGAGCGTCCGCTCGGGCATGGCGTGGCTACCGTCGACGTTCGCCGCCGGGAGCTTCCAGAGTGGCAGCACGTCGACCTTCGGGTAGACGACGGCGGTCACGCCCGCCCCGACCGACGCGCTCGACTCGAACAGGCCGAACGGATCCCCGGTCCGGATCTGGAGCGGCTCGATCCGGAAGTGCCCGCGCCGGGTGAGCGGCGTCCGGACCAGCCACGATCGCTCGGTCCGGGCACCGAGGCTGAGGGCCCGGCCCGGCAGCCCGGCCGGCAGCGAGGTCGCGTTGTGGATCTCCAGCCACGGCTTCGGGATGCGGCTGGTGTTGCGGACCGTGTACGTGACCTTGAGCCGATCGCCGACGTGCCCGGACAGCTGGTTGACGGCATAGCCGGCCTCGAGGTCGGTCAGACCCAGCCGGGTCAGGACGTAGGAGCCACCGACCACGAAGATCGCGAGGTAGACCAGGTAGAACAGGAAGTCCCAGCCCGTCGAGAAGGCCGCGACGACGAGGATCGCCGCGATGACCAGCAGCTGGAGCTTCCGGAGCATGGCCCTGCCTCCCGCTCGCCCGACCCGCTCAGGCCTCGGCGCGGACCTGGGCGGCGACCTCGCGCGGCCCGCCGCGGGTTCCGCCCGAGCCCGTCGGCGTGATGTTGTCCACCGGCGTCGAGTCGAGCAGCTCGGCGACCACCTGGGCCGCCTGGATATCGTGGATCGACGAGCTCGTCTTGATGATCAGCCGATGGGCGAGGGCCGATTCGGCAAGGACCTTGATGTCATCGGGGAGGACGTAGTCCCGGCCCAGCAGCCCGGCCAGGGCCTGGCCCGCTCGGTACAACGCGATCGAGCCACGCGGTGACGCGCCGAGGTAGACGTCAGGGTGGCTGCGCGTGGCGCTCACGAGGCGAACGATGTAGTCGGCCACGGACGGGTCCACGTAGACCTCCCGGACCGCCGCCTGCAGTTCGCGCAGCTCCTCGACCGGCAGGACCTCCTCGAGGTCGTCGATCGGGTGACTCCGCTTCTGTTCGTCGAGGATGAGCACTTCCTCGACCAGTTCGGGATACCCGAGGCGGACCCGGAGCATGAACCGGTCGAGCTGCGCCTCGGGCAGCGCGAAGGTGCCCTCGTACTCGATCGGGTTTTGGGTCGCGATGACCAGGAACGGGTCGGGCATCTGCCACGTGGTCCCGTCGACGGTTGCCTGGCGTTCCTCCATGCATTCGAGGAGCGACGACTGGGTCTTGGGCGTGGCCCGGTTGATCTCGTCGGCCAGCACGACCTGGCTGATGATCGGCCCCGGCCGGAACTCGAACTCCTGGGTCTTCTGGTTGTA
>SCTE01000167.1 GCA_004298915.1 Chloroflexota bacterium
GACCGGCTCGATCAACCTGCATGTCGCGATCGGGCACAGTGCCATGACCGCCTCGCTGGGCGTCATCGGCGCGATGCGCCTCAGCCAGGAGAATCTCGACCGCGAGCGACGTCCCGAGCGGTTCGAAGACGACGAGCCAACGGCCGACACCGCCTCCTGACGAGCGTCCGGGAGCCGCGGGCGGCTCGCCGCGATGCGCTGCGGTAAGGTCTGGGTCCGGAGGCGCCTCCCGGTGGCTCCGCCCTTCCCGACGAGGGAGTTCATGCTCGGCACGCCGCAGGCCGCCTGTTTCCTGATCGCGGACATTTCCGGATATACCGGCTATCTCGCCGACGTCGAGCTCGACCACGCCCAGGACATCCTGGCCGATCTCGTCGGCGCCGTCGTCTCGGCGCTCCGGCCGAACTTCCGCCTGGCCAAGCTGGAGGGCGACGCGGCCTTCACCTACATGACCGCCGAATCGGTCGACGGCTCGATGCTCCTGGATACCATCGAGCGCTGCTATTTCGGGTTCCGCCGTCGGCGCCGCGATGTCCGGCAGGCCACGAGCTGCGAGTGCAACGCCTGCGTCCGGATCCCGGATCTGGACCTGAAGTTTGTCGTCCACCACGGCAAGGCGATCATCCAGAAGGTGGCCGGCCGGCAGGAGCTCCTGGGTTCCGACGTCATCGTCGTCCATCGACTGCTCAAGAACGAGGTGGTCGAAGCCCTCGGGATCAACGCCTACGCCCTGCTGAGCCAGGCCTGCATCGATGCGACCGATCTCGATCCCGCGGCCCTTGGGCTGACTCCGCACGCCGAGACCTACGATCGGATCGGCGAGGTTCCGGGCTGGCTGCTCGATCTCGACCGCCGATGGCAGGAGGAGGAGGCTCGGGCGCGGGTCTTCGTGACGCCCGACGAGTCGATCCTGACCGTGTCGGCCCAGAGCCGGGTTCCGCCCCAGGTGGCATGGGAGTTCCTGACCAGGCCCGGCCAGCGGATGCTCTGGCAGCCGTGGGTCACCGAGGTGACGGTCAAGGGTGCGACCGGTGGACGTCGCGGGCCAGGGTCCGCCAATCACTGCATGCACGGGAAGGACGCCGTCGTCGAGGAGATCCTCGACTGGCGGCCATACGACTACGTGACGGACCTGACCGTCCTCGACACGCCGGGCGGGCCGGTGAAGTTGCCACATACGATCGAGTTCGAGCCGGTCCCGATGGGGACCGTCATCCACTACCGGTTTGCGCCGCCCAGGTCGAAGAAGGAGCGCGCGCTCGCTGCCCAGATTGCTGCCGGGTACGGGCCGGCGCTCGAGTCGGCGATGCCGACGCTCCTCGACCTCCTCGATGCGGAGCTGGTCCGTCGCGACGCGGATCGCGGTCCAGAGCCCGAACTCGCCGAGCCGAGCCCGTCGGGCCCCCTGGCGGGCATTCCGCCGCTCACGATCCTCGCCTAAACCCCGGCGACGCTGGGGAACGAGACAGGGCGAGTACCGGCCGCCCCCCGTGGGCCCCCAGAATCACGCTGCGGCCGGACCCCGCCCTGTCCTCCGTGGAGCCTGAATCCGCGTGCCGGGCGCGTCAACGGGAGAACCGGTACGACCGGTACCGCTCGTCCGAATCACAACCCTGTTCGCGGTTTCCTCGTAGGTGGTGGCCGGCGGGCCGACGCGCCGCGCGACCGCGCTCCATCACCGATGCGCAGGGCTCGGGACGCGAGCAGGGCCTCCAGCTGCACGTGTGACGGGCCGTCGCGCGGGATCCAGTCAACGAACACGAGCGAGTTGACATGGCTCGCGGCCGTTACCGTGCCGATCATCCGGATGTCGCCGATCTCGGGCTCCGACCAGACCACCGGGAAGTTCCAGCGCAGCTTCTGGCTCGCTGGTGGCGTGCGGTCCCACAGCGCATACAGCTTGTTGATCGCCTTGGGGTCGGTCGCGGCGAAGGCATCGAAGACCTCCGCGAACAGCGACCCGGGCGCCTCGAGGAGCGTCCGGCTCTCGGGGAAGACCTTCAGGACGCTGACCACGATGGCCATGATCTCGAAGCGGTTCTTGAGGCTCTGCCGGAGGCGGTGGTGGACCAGGATCGCCAGCAGGTTCACCCGCGCTCGGGTTCGCTCCAGGACCTGGGGCGACAGGTCCATCTCCCAGAGGGCCTGCGTGGCCGCATTCGCGACGACGATCTCGAGGGTGTTGTTGATCACAAACTGGGGCCACGGCGTTTCCTCGACGAAGGCGCGCAGCTCGGGCACCGTGAACCGGTAGTCCTCGACGCCGCCGAGGCCGTAGAGGCTGCCGGGTGCTGCCATCCCGAGGTCGAGGAGCACGCGACGGACGGTCGTATGAGGCGCCTGGAGCGCGGCCAGGACCCGCTCGATGCTCGCGCGCGTCGGGGTCCGGGAGCCGGCCTCGTACTTGCGGACCGTCTCGGGCGACAGGCCGGATCGCTCGGCCAGCTCGGTCTGGGTGATCCCGAGACGCCGGCGCTCCGCACGGATCAGGGCATGCCAGTCGGCCGGTTCGGAACTCTCGCCGGGGGCTGGGTCGTCGTCGCCCCTCACCGTGCCTCGCCGCAATCCACGCCCTCGCTGCCCTCCCCGCGTAGCAAGGGTGCCGCGGGCCGGGCCGTCAACGCCAGTACCGGTACAGAATGTACCGCTTTTCGTCACAGGCGGGCTAGGCTCCGGGTGCGCGTCGATCCCTCGCCTCGATCGCGTTTGCCATGCGTCGGGGGAACCCGCGACAATCCGGGCATGGACCTCATCGGTTGGATCATCCTCGGTCTCATCGCCGGCTCGATCTCGGGCTGGTTCGTCGGCACGCGCAGCGTTCAGGGCTGCCTGCCCACCGTGGTCGTCGGGATCGTCGGCGGCATCGTCGGCGGCTGGCTCTCGCGAGAGCTCGGGTTCGGGCGGGTCGAGGGCTTCGTCGGTGCCCTGATCTTCGCGACCCTCGGTTCGATCCTCGTCCGCATCGTCCTGCGGGCCATCGAGGGCGGACGCTAGCGGCCGACAGCGCCGGACGGCCACCTTGCTATCAGCGGTACGACCGGAGCCAAGCCGCGCGCCGGGCTCCGGATCGGTCAGGTCGGGCCAGGCGTAGGCAATGCGCGGGCCAGGGCATGGGCGGCGGCTGACCGTCCGTCGGTCGCCCGACCGATGACCGGTCCGACATTCCGGTCCAAGGTGGATGCCCGGGGCCGGAGCACATGCCGGCCGCAGCGAAGGCAGGCGACGACATGCATACGATCACCGCAGAGTTCCTCGCGACGTCCCACATCAAGGACCTGCAGGGCTCGCGTCACTGGCCGGCATCGAATGAGGAGATCGGGTCGGAACGAGGCCGGCCAACGTTCGAGGTTGCGCGTCAACGCGTCACCGTCGGGCGCGCCGGGCCCGTGTCGGCCGTGATCCGGGCGCTGAGCGCCGCGATTGCCATGCGGGTTCCGGCCCTGGCTCGACTGCTTGGCTGAGGGTCGTCACCGCGCACAATGCGCGCCATGACGTACGACCTCGGTCGATTCATCGGTGCGCAGTCGGCCATCTATGCGGCGGCGGTCGCAGAACTCCGAGGCGGCCGCAAGCAGAGCCACTGGATGTGGTTCATCTTCCCGCAGGTCGCGGGGCTCGGATTCAGCGAGATGTCCCGACGCTTCGCGATCACCTCGCTCGATGAGGCCCGGGCATACCTCGACGATCCT
>SCTE01000168.1 GCA_004298915.1 Chloroflexota bacterium
CGGTGCGCCGGCACGGGCCGCCTGGTCAAGGCCGGGGTGAGCATGACCCACATGCACGTCATGTGGCTGCTCGAGCATCACGGCGACCTGCAGATGACCCGCCTCGCGGAAATGCTCGACGTGTCGATGAGCAGCGCCACCGGGATCGTCGATCGCATGGAGGAGCGCGGGCTCATCGAGCGGGCGCGCGTTCCCGACGATCGCAGGGTCGTCGAGGTCCGCCTCACCCCCCGCGGTGTTCAGGCGCTCGAAGCCATCGAGGCCATCAAGCAGGACCGCCTGCGCGACATCCTCGGGCACCTGGAGACCGCGGAGCTCGCGGGCGTTGCCGCCGCGCTGGCCGCGATTCGCAGGGCTGTCGCCCTGGAAATGGGGCCCGACTACGGGTCCGTTCACACACACCCGCCGCTCGGCGGACACACAGAGAGGAACTAGGCGTCCCATGGAATCGTTCCCCGCCGAGACCGGCGCGCGTGAACCATCGCTCGCCGAGGACCCGGCCCTGGGTTTGAGCCAGCGGGCAAAGCTGGAAATCCTCGGCGCGGTACTGCTCGGCCTCTTCCTGGTCGCCCTGGACCAGACCATCGTCGGGACGGCGCTGCCCAAGATCGTGACGTCGCTCGGCGGGAACGACCTGTACACCTGGGTCGTCACCATCTACCTGCTGACCAGCACGATCACGGTGCCGTTCTACGGCAAGCTGTCCGACATCTACGGGCGGCGGCCGATGCTCATGATCGGCATCAGCCTGTTCCTCCTCGGATCGGCGCTCTCGGGCTTGAGCCAGGAGATGTGGCAGCTGATCCTGTTCCGGGGCGTCCAGGGCCTCGGCGCCGGAGCCCTCTTCCCGATCGCCCTCGCGGTCATCGGCGACCTGTTCACGCCGGCCGAGCGCGGCAAGTACCAGGGCCTGTTCGGAGCGGTGTTCGGGATCTCCTTCCTCATCGGGCCCGGGCTGGGCGGCTTCCTGACCGACAACGTGAGCTGGCACTGGATCTTCTTCGTCAACCTGCCGATCGGGCTGATCAGCCTGGCCGTCATCTGGAAGCTTCTGCCCACGATCAAGCGCAGTGACGCCTCGCGCAACCTCGACTACCTCGGCGCGCTCGTGTTCACCATCGGCATCGGCTTCCTGCTCGTGGGTCTCACCAACAAGCAGACCGGCGACTGGAGCGACTGGTTCGTCGGCGGGTTCATCGCGATCGGGCTCGCGCTCAGCGCCCTGTTCGTGCTCGTCGAGTCGCGGGCGAAGGAACCGATCGTTCCGCTCGACCTCTGGAAGAACCGGACGTACGTGTCCTCGATCCTGTCGACGTTCTTCGTCAGCTTCGGGTTCTTCGGGGCGATCATCTTCCTGCCCCGCTGGTTCCAGGTCGTTCGGCACGAGACCGCGACGGCATCGGGCTACCTCATCTTCCCGATGCTCATCGGACTCATCGGCAGCTCCATCGTGGCCGGCGCGCTCGTGTCGAGGACCGGGCGCTACAAGGCCATCGTGATCGCCGGCCTCGTCTCGATGACGGTCGGGATCACCCTCATGACCCAGCTCCGGGCGGACACGTCCTATCCGGTCCTGTTCCTGTGGATGTTCGTCACCGGCCTCGGCATCGGGCCGACGCTGTCCGTGTTCACGATCATCGTCCAGAACGCGGTGCCGTTCTCGAAGCTGGGCGTCGCGACCAGCAACCTGACCTTCTTCCGGCAGATCGGCGGATCGGTGGGCCTGGCGATCGCCGGGACGCTCTTCGGACAGGGCCTGACCGACGAACTGCCGGGGCAGACGGACACCGTGTTCGCGGCCATGGCGAACCAGGCGCCGGAGCAGGCCAAGCCGCTCATCGCCCAGTTCCAGTCGAGCTTCAACGGGGCGATCTCGTCCGGCCAGGGCATCGACCTGAACAACCAGACAGGCGTCGGCCAGAGCTTCGGCGAGGC
>SCTE01000169.1 GCA_004298915.1 Chloroflexota bacterium
GAGGTCCTCGCGGCCCAGCGAGCTGAAGTCCTGGCCGCGCTCGACCTCGCGCTCGACCTGGCGCCCTCGCCCCGCCTGGTCGAGGCCGCCGATGCGGCGACGCTGCGCGCCGACATGGCAGCGCACCGAGACCGGCTTGGGTTCCTCCTCGCAGATGACGTAGACCCGAGCGTCCGCGCCCTCGGCTGGGAGGGCCGAACGCTGTTCGGCGGTGATCGGGTCGGGAGTACCCGGGCGTGGCCGCTCCTTGCCACGTTCACCTATCCGGCCGGCCAGGCTCCTCCACCCGGGCCCACGGCCTATGACCCGAGCCTCGCCTGGACCCTCGTGGCCGGTGGCGACATCATGCTCGATCGGGGTGTGGCCAAGACCGTCAAGACTGTCAGGAAGGACGTCGATTTCCCGTTCAACGGGGGCAGCGTCACGATCACTTCACGCTACTGCTGCTCGTCGTTCGGGTGGGACCTCCCGCGATTCAAGCGAACCGGGGATGCCGGCGCCGTTCGTGCCCTCCTCAGCCACGCGGACCTGGCGATCGCCAACTTCGAGAATCCAGCCCCCGACGCGTTCAAGTTCCACGCCTCGGGGACGGTCTTCAGCGCGGATCCCGCCTTGATCGAGGGCCTGGCGAACGCGGGCATCGACTTCGTGTCGCTGGCCAACAACCACATCCGCGATGCGGGTGCCAAGGGCATCCTCCAGACCATGGCCAACCTGGATGCGTGGGGGATCGCGCACGCCGGTGCCGGCGCAAACCTTGCGGCTGCTCGCAAGCCCGCGCTCCTGAAGGCCGGCGGCGTGACCGTGGCGGTTCTCGGGTACGACACCATCGCCGGGGGCTACTTCGCGACCGCGTCCCGAGCCGGCAGCGCGCCGATGACTGCGGCCAACGTCAAGGCCGACGTGGCGGCGGCCCGCGCCGCGGGGGCTGGTGTCGTGATCGTCTTCCCGCACTGGGGCACCGAGTACGATCCGACGCCATTCGCCGGCCAGCGAAAGCTCGCCGAGGCCGCCATCGATGCCGGCGCGGACATGGTCATCGGCAACCACGCGCACTGGGCCGCGGGCATGGAGATCTACCACGGCAAGCCGATCTGGTACGCGCTCGGCAACTTCGTGTTCGACCAGTCGTGGTCCGAGCCGACGATGGAGGGGATCACCCTGGAGCTGACGTTCCAGGGCACACGCCTCGTGCAGATCCACATGCGTCCGCACCTCATCCTGGACAAGGCCCAACCGAATTTCATGGACCCAGCCGGCAGCGGGGCGGTGGTGATGGGCCAGGTCTTCGCTGCCTCGAAAGGCATCCTGCCCTGGTAACGCCGAGGTCGGGCCCCGCGCTCCCCGCACCGAAGGACCCTCGAGCTGTCCCAAATACGACGCCCAGTCGTGGTAGGTGCGATCTCGGCACTTCGCGGGCCTCTCGGCCGAGCCGTCCGCGCCAATTCCGTGCTCAGCGGCCGTCTCGCCGGCGCCTTCGACGGCCAGATGGGGGCATGACGCGCACCTAACACGACTCCGGGTCGTATCTGGGCCTCTTTCCTCGCCGCCTGGCGAATAGCACGAACCAGGTTCGTATCCGGGGTACACACCGGGTGGCGCCGCAACGGGTGGGCACCGCCCTGGGGCACGCGCCGCACCGGCCGCACAGCGAACCGCCGGGAGCCCGCGACCGCCCGCGCCAGCGCTCGCCCCGCAGCGCCGCTCGGGGCACGCGCCGCTGAGCCGCCTCAGCGCCCGCGCCAGCGCCCGCCACGCAGCGCCGCCCGGTGCCCTTGCCGCCGCGCCGCCTCAGCGCCCGCCCGCCCCGCCCCGGCGCTCGGCGCCTAGTCGAGCCCGGCGAAGACGTCCGTTTCGGGGGCGGTGGCCGGCACGCGTGATTCACGGAGGACGTAGGCCTCCTTGGCCCAGAACTCGCGCCAGGCATCCGCGCCGAAGCGCAGGAAGGGACTGTTCGGGCTCATCTGGGTGACGTGCCGCCAGATCGCCGCCCACTTCCGATCGAGGACGTCCGAAATGTCGATCCAGGTCGTGATCGCCTCGTCCGGGACGAGCATCTTCGCCATCTGCGCGCGGAACGCCTCGAGCTGCTCCGGCGTCGCGTCCTTCGGCTCGCTCCAGAAGCTCTCCTCGCCGAGTGCCTCCATCCGCTCCCGCATGGCATTCCGGACCGACGCGGGGATGGCCTGCTCGTAGAGCTTGAGCGGCGTCCACGGAGCCAGGCCGCCCGCATCCATCGCCGGACCGGTCCCACCATGTTCTGGGGCAAGCTGTTCGGGATACCAGGCCACGTCGCCGGCGCGATCGAACGCTCGAACAGCGACGTCATGCGTCCGGATGTGGTCCGGATGGCCATACCCGCCGAAGTCGTTGTAGGTGGTCATCACGTGCGGTTGATAGCGCCGCACCAGCCAGGTCAGCCGCCCCGCCGCCTCGTCGAGGTCCGCCTGCCAGAACGTGCGGGGGTCCACATTGCCCACTCGACCCATCATGTCCGAATCGCGGTAGCCGAGGTTCTCCCACTCCGTGACCCCGAGCTCGCCCATCGCCGCCTCGAGTTCGCCCGCCCGGATCTCGCCGAGCCGGCGATGGTTGTCGGGCGTGTCGAGCTCCGGGACGACGATGTCGCCCTGCTCGCCCCGGGTGCAGGTCACGAGGACCACCCGGTGCCCGGCGGCGACCGACCTGGCCATCAGGCCGCCGGTGCCGATCGTCTCGTCATCCGGGTGGGCATGGACGGTCATCAGGGTGTAGGGACGCGATTCACTCATGGTCATGCCATCCTACGGCGGATCCCACGGCTTGGCCCCCGCCCGTCACGGTGG
>SCTE01000018.1 GCA_004298915.1 Chloroflexota bacterium
CCCCTGCCTCGAGTCGCCCGGTCACGCCCTGCCAGAGCCCCTCGAACATCCGGCCCGCTGCGCGCCGGATCAGCAGAATCTCGACTCCGGCATCGGCGCGCACCCGGAACAGCCAGCAGGCAACGAGGTCTGGACGCGCTCCCATCAGGTGCCCCCGGTCCTGGCCTCGGCGGCGCCATCGAACTGGGCCGCGATCCCATGAAGCTGCTCGAGGTGCATGAGGTCGTGGACCGCTGCGAACAGGAGCCATTCGCCGCAGCGCAGGCGCCCGACCAGCGGATGCTCGAGGGGGCACGGATCCTCCTCGTGCCCCGCGATGGCCCGCCCGGCCCGTTCAACCACGCGCTGGCTGGCACCGAGGCGCCTGATGAGCGCCTCGCGGCCAAGTCCGCCCGTGCCCGCGACGCCTGGCACGACGCGGGGCGCGTCGGCCGGGAACTTGCCCGTCGCCGCGAGCGCACCGGCCATGGCGAGGCCGGCCCGGGAATCGGCATCGTGGCCGATCGCCTCGGCAACGTTCCAGTCACCTTCGCCGCCCGGCGCCTCGAACGCCGGGTCGGGGAGTGCCTCGACGACCGCGACGAGCGCCGCGGCGATCGCGCCGAGCTGGGCCACGACACCAGGGGCGGTTCCGGGCCCTCCGCGCCGCCGAACCTCGCGCCGGACCGAGATGAACCTCCCCGCCTCGATGCCTCGGAACGCCGCGACGGCATCGGGCGCTCCCGATTCGAGATCCTCGAGCCAGTCGTTCATGGCGACGATCATAGGCGCGAGCCGCGGCCTCGCGGGGCTCGGGCCTCGCTGCGGGGCTCGGGGCTCGAGGCGGGGCCTGGGGCCTGGGGCTCGCCGCGGGGCCCAGCCGCACCGGCTCGGGGCCAAGCCGCGCGGGGCTCGGGGCCCAGCCGCGCCGGGCTCGGACTCGGGCCCGGACCACTCATACGCCCCACGTATGAGAGTGACGTCGCAGCGCCGCCGGTTGCTGGCAGCGGTCCTCGTTCATACCTGGCGCGTATGAAATCCGACGAACGACCTGCTGGAAGGCCGAAAACGGTCGATTTCGGGTCGCGCAGAGGTCTCCGGGAGCTCGAGAATCGCCGTCGATGGTCAACTTCATACGCCCGGCGTATGACCGATCAGGTTTCATACCTGGGGCGTATGAAACGCGCAACCGGCGGGCTTGAGCGCCGATCCACGATTCGCGGCCCGACGGCTGGGCGATGGCGAGCCTAGCGCCGGCCCCCGGCCATTCGAAGCGCGTCGGGCCGGGACCGGAGCCGCCACATCGCGGCGACGCCGACGAGCGGTCCGATCGCCAGCGACCCGAACGCGATCCGCCATCCGGCGCCGTCTGTCGGATCGAGGGCGCCGACCGACAGGATCGTCGCGGCGGTCAGCACGAAACCGGCGGCCGTCTGAAGCGAAAGCGCGGATCCGGCCGTTCCCGGCGGTGACAGCTCCGAGACCGCAGCCGAGAACTGGGCCGAGTCGGCCACCACCGTGATCCCCCAAACGATGGCGAGTGCCAGGACCACGGCGGGCGGCCCTCCGAAGGTGAACCCGATGAGGACGGCGCATGTCCCGCTCACGATCATCGCGCCGATCGTGACGGTCGTCCGACCAAGGCGGTCCGCCAGGACCCCGCCGGCCACGCAGCCGATGCCGCCTGCGGCGACGACGACGAATGCGGCGAGCGCCGCCGACCCCGCGTCGGCATCTCCCGCCACGGCGAAGCTCGCCGCGAGGAAGAGCGGCACCCACGTCCACATCGCGAATAGCTCCCACATGTGGCCGAGGTAGCCGAGGTTCGCGAGCCGGACCGATGGCTCGCGGAAGGCGCGGGCCGCGATCCGCAGGCTGAACCGCGGCGAAGGAGCGTCGAACGGTCCGGGCGCGACCCCGGCAAGTACGGCCGCACCGCCGAGCAGCGCCGCGATCGATGTCCAGGTCACGATGACTCGCCAGTCGGCGCCGGCCAGGGATCCGAGAGCGCGGAACAGATGTGGCAACGCCGTCCCCACCGAGAGGGCCCCGATGAGGACGCCGATCGCCATGCCCCTCCCCGCCCGGAACCAGCCCGAGACCAGCTTCATGCCGACCGGGTAGACGCCCGCGATGCCGACCCCGGTCATGAACCTGAATGGAAGGGCCGAGATCGGATCGGTGGCCAGCCAGGCGAAGCCGAGGTTGGCGGCCGCTGTGACGACCGCGCCCCAGAAGAAGAGCCTGTCGCCGCGGATCACGTCGGCCGCGCCGGTGGTTGCCAGGGCGAGGGCGCCGACCGCGAACCCGATCTGGACCGCCACGGTCAGGAGCGCGACCTCGAGGCCATGGAACTGCCACTCCACTTTGAGCAGCGGCGTGACCGCGGACGAGCTGAACCACGGTGCCTCGGCGAGTAGGATCCCGATCGACAGCAGGGTCAGCGCCCGCCAACGGCCGGCGGACTCGGACGTGGAGCTGGGTTCGTCCGAAGCAGAGGTCGCGGTCACCGCTCCTCGACCACCAGGACCTCCTCACCGAGCATGTCGGTGATCCGGATCGCGACCGGGCGATCCGACCCGGTCGGCCGCGCCAGCTCGTACGATCCCGACACGAGGTCCTGGCGCCGCTCCGGGATGTCAGCGATGGCCACGGTGAAGACCTCGCTGTCGTAGGCAGCGTCGATGAAGACCGAGTCTACCATCGCCCGCCAGTCCGTGATCTGCGGCGTCAGCACGCCTTCCTGCGCCGACAGCCGCTCGACGATCGAAGGTGAGACGAAGTCGTCGATCACGACCTTTACGGCGTCTCCGTCTGCCTCGAACCGAACTCGCGCGGAGGCCGGCACATGCTCGAAGAACTTGCCGTACCTAGGGTCCGTCCGGAGCTCGATCAGGCGAATCTTGTTGATCGGCCGGACGCGGTGGTAGTCGGCCAGCCACGGCTCGCAGGCGAGCTCGCGCCCGAGGGCGACGACCACCACGTCCCGCTGCTCGTCCGGGCGCTTTTCCAGCTCATGAGCGACCGCCTGGAGATCGAGCGGGCTGCACGGGTGGTTGAACCCCACGATGTACAGCAGTTCACGCCCGAGCGTGCCTTGGAAAAACGAATCTGTCTTCGTCCGATCCGCGCCGAGGTGCTCGACCGCGAGGTTGACGGCCTCGTTGTGCTGGATCTGGAGGTCGTAGTCGTTCACCCGCTGCACGGAAAGGCCCAGCTGCGCCGGGCGAGGCGCCTCGCTCGATTCCATCGCGAGCTGCTCGCTCGACGCCGCCCGAGCCTGGTCCTCGATGATCGCGGCGAGCCGTTTCTCGGTCGTCTGGATGGCCCCCTTGTTGATGTCCGCCCCGATCCACCGCCGGCCGAGCTTCTGCGCCACCGCCGCCGTGGTCCCGCTCCCGATGAAGCAGTCGAGCACGATGTCCCCGGGGTTCGAAGACGTTCGAAGAAAG
>SCTE01000170.1 GCA_004298915.1 Chloroflexota bacterium
GTACCTCCCGACCTGGAATGGCCACGGCGATCTCCTCGCCCTCTGGCAGGTCCAGGCCGATGGCACGCTCACCCTGGCGGCCAGTGTCACGTACGACACCTGGGGCAAGCCCAACGTCACCACCGCCAACGGCATTCCCGATCTCGGCTGGAGTCGGCTGTACGTCGGCCGCTCCGATGTCTGGTGGGACAACGCCTTCGGCGCCGGTCTCCTGTACATGCATGCGCGGACGTACAGCCCCACCCTCGGGCGCTTCCTCCAGCCCGATCCCATCGCCGCGGAGGGCAACCTCTACGCCTATGCCGGCAACTCGCCCGTCACGAAGGCCGATCCGAGCGGGCTCAAGCCGTCAGGCGGCCACATCCAGCACCGGATCAAAGTCGTTCCGCGAGGCTATGAGGCGGCGAACGGTGCCGCAGCGACCGCGATCGGGATAGGCCTAGGGTTCATTGCCTCAGCGGCCGCCGTCCGATTTGGGATCCCGGTACCCCCATGGCTGCGAGCGACCGGCAGCCTTGCAGGCGGGGCAGTCACTCCCTACTGGGGGCCGGACATCAAGGATGGCGACGTCTTCGTGACCGACGTTTACGAGTACCGTTGGGGGTGGGTTTCGATCATCCATCAGTATCGAAAGGGCTACCTGATCGGCGTCACGCGGTCGGGTGTCAGACGGTCGACGTGCGCAGAGCTCGCCAGCGTGCAGCGTTCCATAGTGCTGGGCTGGTCGTCTCCAACCACCTCGTACTTCAGGCCCAGATGTTGAAGGCAGCTTGTTGACCACAGGGAGGGAAGAGGTGTCACGCGCAACGCTTGCCGAAGTAGTCGTATACGGGACCATTCTGATCATCGGCGCATTGATCCCGTATGTGTGGCCGGTGCAGGCTGGTGACCCCTTGGATCTGCCGAAGCGCTTGGCATTCGCCGCAGCTGGCGGAGTCGTGATTTTCGCAGCGTACCGAGTTATCGGCGGTCGCTCAGGACACTGAGAAGCCAACACATGCTGACCCCGTTGGCATGCCGGATGCCGCCGGTCGCCTCACCTCGGCCTGCAAGGTCGCGTCGTGTACCGGCCCGATCCCATCGCTGCCGAAAGTCGCGACACGACGTGGGATCTGCCTCCAGGTTCTCCCGCAAGGCCAAGCTCTATGTGAACATGATGTGGAACCTTCTTGAAATGGGACAGCGAAAGACGCTATTCGATCTTGGGCCCGGCGGCAGGATTTCACCGTACTACAAGCTCGAACGAACGCTCACGAGCTTCTATTGGCCTAGAGTGACAGTTTCGCCTCTCGGATCTCGAGGACCAAAGTAGTTGCGTGACAAAGGCCGTGACTCGGCCCGACTCGTGGCGAAACGATCGAGGCATGGGTGGTGGTTCCAAGGGGTATTCGACGCCTTCGATCCGTTGCTGTTGCCCTACGGATACGAGCTGTCCGATTCCGGGTCGACCTTTCGCGGCGAATCACATCTCATACGTTGGACCGCCGTACCGCATCGTGTTCGAATTCGATTCCGATACGACAACGCTACGCGGCGAATTCTGGGATGATGTCGCGCTTGATCGAGAAGGTCACTTATGGGCCTTGCGGTTCTGGGACCTCCTCCGGTCGAGGGACCCCGACGGCGCGTGGTCAGAGCCACCTCGGACCTTGACGGAACCCGATGATGTGCTCGCTGAAGTTGGCCGTTGGGCTGACGGACTTCGCCGGCACGCTGCTAACGTCCTGGCAGGTGGCGCGATCCCGCTCGAACTCTGGGTTGGCGTCTGGTGACCGAACACGGTGACCATGTTTCCCAAGGCGACGCGCAACGAGACTTTCGTTCATATGCCTTGCCGAGCATGATCTAGGAGGTCGACATCGACCTCCTACTCTTCGATCGGACCCGTGACATCGAGCAAGAGGCACCGGCACGGGCTTCGATCGCCTCGACTTCACGTATGACGGCGAGGGCCACCGAACGAAGATCATCGAGACCCCCGCAGCCGGTACGCCGATCACCACCCGTGATCTCCGCTACCAGGCCGATGCGGTGGTGGAGGAGAGCGTCAACGGGCTCATCGTCCGGTCGGTCATCGTCGATGACGCCGGCGCCCCGACCAAGCTCGTCGTCACCAACGCCGGCACGGCGAACGGCACGTACCTCCCGACCTGGAATGGCCACGGCGATCTCCTCGCCCTCTGGCAGGTCCAGGCCGATGGCACGCTCACCCTGGCGGCCAGTGTCACGTACGACACCTGGGGCAAGCCC
>SCTE01000171.1 GCA_004298915.1 Chloroflexota bacterium
GGCCAGCCTGGCCGAGCTCCGCGACAGCGGCGCCATCACTCTGGAGGATTTCGAATCCAAGAAGGGGGAGTTGCTGTCCCGACTGTGATCGCGTCGATGGGCCAGCGGGTCGGGACCCCAAGCATCGGCTGAGCGGCTAGCATTCGGCAGGCCGTCACCCGGCGGCCAAGGCATACGAGGGATCCGATCCGGTGCTCGACAACGAAACCATTGTTCGCGTGGCCCTGATCGGGATCATCCTGCTCGCGGCGCTGCCGATCCACGAGTTCTCGCATGCGCTGATCGCCTATCGGCTCGGCGACGGCACCGCAAAGCTGCTCGGACGGCTGACCCTGAACCCGATCGTCCATTTCGATCCGGTCGGTGGGACGCTCCTGATCCTGACGCTCCTGATTCCCGGCAGCGGGTTCATCTTCGGCTGGGCCAAGCCGACGCCGGTCAACCCGGCGAACCTCCGGGGCGGTCGCCAGAGCGATGCGCTCGTGGCGCTCGCGGGGCCGGCCTCCAACCTGGTCCTGGCGGCCGCCGCGGCGATCCCGTTCCGGGTGATGATCGCGACGGGCGTGGACGCCTCGCTGCCACTCGCGATCCTGTTCCTCTTCATCCAGATCAACATCTCGCTGATGATCTTCAACCTCATTCCGCTGCCCCCGCTCGACGGCTCGCACATCCTGCTGGCCCTGGTCGACCCCAGGACGAGCTGGCAGCTGCGCAACGTCCTGTCGCAGTACGGGCCGATGATCCTGCTGGCCCTGATCCTGATCCCGTCGGTCACCGGCCTGCCGTCGCCCCTCTCGATCATCTTCCAGGTCATCGCGCATCCGATCATCAGCCTGCTCACGGGCCTATGAAGCCGGGCACGCTGCCCTGGTGGGCCGGCAAGGTCCGCCAGCTCGCCGCCCACCTGCGCGCCCGGGTCTCCGCCGCCGAACGGAGCCAGCTCGCGACCTGGGCATCGGAGGCCGAGCTCCGCATCTTCGACGGGATGCCGGTCGCCGACCGGCGCCATGGGCTCGACGTGGTCGCGGCGCTTCGGCGCGACGGGATCGACGACCCCGATGTCCTCGTCGCCGGGTTGCTGCACGATGCCGGCAAAGGCCAGACCGGCGCGCTCCCGCGGATCGTCCACAGCCTGGGCCAGGCCTTCGGACCGTGGCTCGTCTCCCTCGTCGGGCACCTGCCGGGCATGCGAGCGCCCCTGACCCGGCTGGCAGACCATCCCGAACGGTCGGCCCGGATGGCCGCCGAAGCGGGCTGCTCGGACCGGACGATCGAGCTCATCCGCTGGCAGGAGGCGCCGCGAGATCCCGAGTACGGCGAGCGCCTTCGCCTCGCCGACGAGGCCAACTGACGTGGAGGCGTCGGGGGCCATGGACGGCCCCGCCACCTCGGGCGCGGTGCCAGGCGCGGCCGACGCCACGGCCGGCGCCGCGGGGGCCGAGCAGGAAGCGGCGAGCCCCGCGGTCCGGTTCGGCGTCGCCCGGCGACCCGAGGAAGCCACCGAGGTCGTCCTGTCCGACTGGGCCGGGCCCCTGGGGTTGCTGCTCTCGCTCATCGAGGCGCGCCGGCTCGACGTGCTCACCGTCCCGCTCGGAGCGCTCGCCGGTGCCTATCTCGAGGCGCTTGCGTCGCTCGACGAGGACCGGATCACGAACATCAGCTCGTTCGTCTCCGTCGCCAGCCAGCTGATCCTCATCAAGAGCCGGGCGATGCTGCCTCGACGGGCCGATCCGGACGGCCCGGGCGCGCTCCCGGACGAGGGCCTGGATCCCGAGGCGGAGCTTCGCGAACGGCTCCTGCTCTATCGGGCCTACCGGGACGCCGGCGTGCTCCTCCAGGCCGTTGCCACGGAACGCATCGGGATCTTCCGGCGCGAGCCGGCGATCGCGCTCGCGACGGCCATCGCCGGGGCGCGGGCGCCCGATGCGCCGCCGCTCGACCCCGCGCTGCTCACCGCTGCGCTGGCGAGGCTGGCCGCGGTCGTCGCCCCGCCCGAGGCCCCGCCCGAGGTCATCCGCCGATCGATCACGCTCGGGCAGCGGGCGGCCATCCTGCGGGCGGCGCTCGATGCTGCGCCGTCGATCGTCCTCCAGGACGTCCTTCGCGACGTCCGGGATCGCGTCGTCGTCGCGGTCACGTTCCTGGCGATGCTCGAGCTCATGAAGCGGCGCGAGATCGTCGTCGAGCAGCGCGCGCCGTTCGGGCCCATCACCGCGCGGCGGACGACGCGGGCCGAGCTGGTGGCGGCCGGGGTGGGGGACGAGGAGCTCTCCGTCCCGCTCGATGAATCGATGGCCGGCTTCCGATGACCGACGACGCGATGATTCCCGGGCCTGCAGGGCCACCGGAGTTCCCCACCGCCGTGGCCGCGTCGATGGATGCCACACCGGCCGCGGTTGCCGCGGACGGAAACGCGATCACGGCGGAGGAGGCCGCCGCTCCGCGGGAGTTGACCGAGACCGGCCTCGAGGCCCTCCTGTTCGTGGCCGAGCGGCCCCTCACCCGACGCGAGATCGCCACCCTGGCCGGCGTCGATCGCCTGACGGTTGACGCTCGGCTGGGTGACCTGGAGGTGACCCTCCGGTCCCGGGGCATCCGGCTGCTCCTGTCCGGCGATCGGGTCGAGCTCGCGACGGCGCCCGAGGCCGGTGGCCTCGTCGCCCGCTATGTCGGTGCCGACGCCGTTCGCCTGTCGCCCGCCTCGCTCGAGACGATGGCGATCATCGCGTATCGCCAGCCGATCACGAAGGCGGCGATCGAACGGATCCGCGGCGTCGATTCCGACTACACCGTCCGAAGCCTCATGCATCGCCGCCTCGTGGTGGAGCTCGGACGATCGGAGGCCCCGGGCCGCCCGATCCTGTACGGCACCGCGTTCGACTTCCTCGAGCGATTCGGCCTGACGTCCCTCGACGAACTCCCGGTCCTCGACGCCGAGGTCGCGGCGCGCCTGGTCGATCCGGGCGACGTGACCGGCACGCTTGACCCGGACGACGATCCGGACCGGGACGGCCCCAATGCCTGAGGAGCGCGTCCAGAAGATTCTCGCCACGGCCGGCGTCGCGTCGCGCCGGGCGAGCGAGGCGCTGATCGCGGCCGGCCGCGTCCGCGTGAACGGACGGATTGCCCGGGTCGGCGACCAGGTGGACCCGGCATCGGCCCAGATCGAGGTGGACGGGATCCTCGTTGGTGTCGGCGCCGCACGAACGTACGTGGCCCTCCACAAGCCCGCGGGCGTGACATCCACGACCAGTGACCGCCATGCGGAGATGACGGTCCTCGAGCTGGTTCCCACGGCGCTGAACCCCGATGGAACGCGGCTGTACCCGGTCGGCCGGCTCGACCGCGACTCCGAGGGCCTCCTGCTGCTCACGAACGACGGGACGTGGGCCGATCACGTCCTCCACCCGAAGTTCGAGGTGCAGCGCGAATACGCGGTCGCCCTGGAGCGACCCCTCGACCACGAGCAGGCCGCCCAGCTCAAGGCGGGCATCCAGCTCGAGGAGGGCCGCGCGATGCTCATGGCCCCGCTCCGGCCCGCGACGGCGATCGAGACCCGAACGCTGACCGACCTGCTCCATCCCGCCCCGGACCCGGAGCTCATCTGGTACCGCGCCGTTCTCGCCCAGGGCTGGAAGCGGCAGCTGCGTCGCATGTTCGCCGCCGTCGGGGCGCCGATCGTGCGGCTCGTCCGCGTCCGGATCGGGACCGTCCGGATCGATCGCCTCCCATCCGGCCGGGCGCGAC
>SCTE01000172.1 GCA_004298915.1 Chloroflexota bacterium
TGCCACTCTGTGCCCGATCAGCGAACGTTCAGCGATCTCTCGGCTCTCGACCTCGGAGAGCTCGGGCCGGGCACGCTTCGCGGTGCATTCACGATCTGGGCTGGCGAATCTGGCAGCGGGTCCATCGAGCTCTTCATCGATGGTGGCGACCTGCCGGAAGGCTCACTGATGGTCTCCTGGGCCGGATCGGCGCGGGTGACCGCAACGAGCGCAGCCGGTGATTCGGGAGCGTTGTCGTTCGATGCCCTTGTTCTCTCCACGGGTGATGGCAAGCCGGTCCCTGCCGACCTTGGCCAGGAAGCAGCGTCGCCTGCACCGTCCACGTTCCCCTGGCCGCCGACACTCTCCGGCACGTTGGACTGGACATGTGGGCCGTGGTTGGGCTCGCCGGACGGTGGGGCGATCCCGCCTCCGTCACTCGCTCCACGCGCGTCCCAGCAGGAGTTGCCGTCGTCGGCGCCGGATGACACTCCGCCGCCGGAACCGACCGAGTTTGCCGCTCCTTCTCCCAAGTGCCCGGCGCCCCTCGGGGCCATCCATGCGCCCGACGTGGTCGCGACGGTCGGCGCCGGACCCGGCGTCGTCACGACGACCGGATCCTCGACCTTGATGACGTGTTCCACGACCGCGGCTGCTGACGGATTGCCTGGCGATCGAATCGTGGAGGTTGTGGCGAACGCAGGCGATCAGCTGACCCTGACGCTCCCGGCTGGCTGGGGCTACCTGCGCTGGGAGGGATCAGACCGTCCGGCAGTCGGGGAGGGCGCAAATGTCTGGCTCCCCGTCGATGTTTCGGGCGCGCCCAACCACATCGATGTGCCGATTCCGGGACGCACCGGCGCCTCGGTCGCCAACTACAGCCTGTGGGTCGTGGGCTTCGATGGCCGGGTGGTCGGCCAGCTCGAAATTTCGGTCGCGATCTCGGTGAGGTAGCGCGCCTGGTTCGCCCGAAGGCCCGCGAGCGCCGGAGCGACCGGCGACGACTCGATACCGCTGGTCGAGACGTTGACGAATTCCACGACGTGGGACATCACGCCCTCCTGAGCCAACGCATTCATTCGGCGGGGATCGATCCGCTGCATGCTTTCGAGCCCCCCGGCCCATCGAGCTGGTCCGCGGCCACCGAGGCCGGGACGACGACAGTGTCCCAGGGCTCCAGCACCTCGATCCAGCTATCACCGATGAGGCGTGAGGACCCGCCGATCACCGTCACCACCTCGGGCGAGCGGCCCGCCGGGCGCCGGGTTACGTGACCGCGAACGTGCTCGATCTCCAGCCGGAACTCGGGGACCGACAGCCGGCCGTCGTCCGGGTGCCAGCCGCGCCCGGCAGGAAGCGCGTGCGCCTCGGGGCGGACGGACCGGAGTGATTCCGCGAGGTACAGGGTCCGACCGGGAATGGGGGGCCTCAGTCGGAGGTGCGGAGCGCAAGGTCGGAGGGTTGCTCGATCTCGTAGACAAAGGCTCCGGCGCCGATCGCGTCGAGCGTCCCTGGCTCAAGCATCAGGACGTCGTCCGGCACAGCCGGCTGCTCCTCGCAATGCTCACGATCGAGGGTTCCAGCTTCGATCTCCTTCCGGAGTGTTTGCTCCCCGATATCGCGCCTGGGTCCGGTTACCAGGCGGGTGTCCGAGTCCGTCTCGGGGAGATGCGTCGGTTGATGAGCCTGCCGGGCGTAAGCGGGACGACCGCCGCCACGCTCGTCGCCGTCATCGGTGACGTCCACCGCTTCCGGGCGCCCGGCCGGCTGGTCGCATATCTCGGCCTCGATCCGCGGGTGAACCAGTCGGGCGAGGACCCTGCCCGCCACGGCCGGATCAGCAAGCAGGGTGCCTCGGTCGCCCGTCAGGTCCTCGTCGAGGCGGCCTGGGTCGCCACCCGAACGGCCGGTCCACTGCACGCCTTCGCCCAACGGGTCGCCGCCCGGCGCGGCTGGAACGTCGCGATCGTCGCCGTCGCCCGAAAGCTGGCGGTGATCGCCTGGCACCTCCTGGGCCGCGAGGAGGAGTACGCGTACTCCTCGACCGTCGCGGCTCCGCCTCAAGCTCCGCGCGCTCGAGCTCCGGACGGGCAGCGAACGAGCCAAGGGTCGATCGATCGGGCTTGCCAGCACGGAGGCCGCGCGTCGCCTCGAGCTGGAGCGCGCCGAGCAGGCCGAAGCCGTATACCGTCGACTGGTGGCCGAGCGCTCGACGAGCGGGAGCGGTGCGAGCGACGCAACTGGGGCGCGCATCTCACGACGCTGAGCGTCAACCAGCGCGGCAGGGGTCAGCCCCGGCCCTGCTCTTCGGTTCGGCGATCACCCGCACCATGGCGATTCTGCTCCGGCCGATCGTGCCCCGCAAGCGACTTGACTTTCATCCGTAGGTTCGGGTCCGCCGGGCCGGATAGCACGAGACCCGGCCACGATGACCGGGTCACGTTGGGGAATCACTGGAGCCGACACTCGGATTTGAACCGAGGACCTGCTGTTTACGAAACAGCTGCTCTACCGCTGAGCTATGTCGGCGCGGGGCCCAGTATAGGTGCCCCATGCCGACGGCCGTTCCGGCGGCCCTTCGGGCCGGGCTCGATCGCGCGTGCGGCGCTCAGCCGATCAGGGCCGACCGTTCGTCCTCGACCGGAGGATCCACCGGTTCAGGGGCCGATGGAGCATCCACATCGAGCAGGTAGCCGATGCCCTGGAACGTCTTGATCCGGCCCGGATCGCCGGGCTCAGCGCCCAGCTTGCGGCGGACGCGGGAAACCCAGACCCGCAGGTACTGGAGATCATCCCGGTACTCGGGTCCCCAGACCTTGGTCAGCAGCTCGGTGTGGAGCACGACCTTGCCGGGGTTGGCCGCGAGATGCTGGAGCAGAAGCCACTCCGTGCGGGACAGCCGGACCATCTCGCCGGCCTTCGTCACCAGCCGGCGCTCGAGGTCGATCTCGATGTCGTCGAAGGCCAGGACCCCGGAGCCCGGGCTCGCCCCCGACGTTCGTCGCAGGACGGCCCGCACGCGGGCGGTCAGCTCGTCCGGGTGGAACGGCTTGGCGATGTAGTCATCTGCCCCCAGATCGAGGCCGGTGGCCTTGTCGGCCGTCGATCCCTTGGCGGTCAGCAGGATGACGGCGACCGGGCGTCGTTCCCGGAGCTGGCGCATGACCTCGATCCCGTCGAGATCCGGCATCACGATGTCGAGCAGCACGATGTCCGGGCGGATCTCCTCCGCCTTCTGGAGTGCCTCCTCACCGCCACTCGCGGTCACGACGCGAAAGCCCTCCTGCCCGAGCGCGACGAGCTTGGTGATCCTCGGTTCGTCGTCGGCGACGAGCACGAGGGGCTGGATACTCACTCGGTCGTCCTCCTGGCCTGTCGTTCGATCTGATGCAACGAGCCCGGCGCATCGCAGTGACGCGCCGGGCTCGGACTTCCTGTTCCTAGGACGAGGCCGGGGCCGTCGGCGCCAGCGTCGGCAGGTTCACGTCGACGTTGATGTCGCCCGGCTTCGAGCTCTGCCCGGCACCCGGGCCGAGGAAAAGATACCAGCCGATTGCCAGCATCAGGACGAGGACGATGACGCCGAGGACGGCCCCGGCGCCCGAGCCGCCGTCCGAGACGACGACGGTATCGCGATGGTCAGTCATGGTTCGGTCTCCTTGTTCGATGGGTGTGATGGTCGCCGGCGACGATCGTCGCCGGCGGTTCGTGTCAGCGACGCTCGGGTCGCTCGGTCGATTCGTTCCGGCGCCGGAGCGCGTCACCGACGTTGTCGATGCCCTCGCGGATGTCGTCCCCGGCATTGCCGAGGCCGTCGCGGACGTCGTCGCCCAGGTTCCCGAGCTTGTCGGCGACATCCTCGTTGCCGTCGATCCGTCGCCAGGTTTCCTTCGCCTTGTTCTCGGCCTCACGCTCGGCCTTCTTGAGGTCGTTCATCGTTCAAAGCCTCCTGCTGGAGCTCGCCGGAGCGAGCGGTCCGCCACCGTCCGGTGACGTGGCCCACACCGTAGGTCTGGCGGTGTTGCACCCGGTCATGACAGGCGCCGAGTTGCCGTTGCGGCTACATGACAGCTTGGTTTGGGCCGGGACGTCCCGAGGCCGGACGATCTGCCGGCGATCCGAGCGAGCGTCGTATAGTCCGCCCGACAACTGTCGGGTCGTGATCGCGCAACGCCAGGAGGGACGAACGAGCGTGCAGGCCGGAAGGCGCGACTGGCGCGCCATCGCGCTGGCCCAGCGCCGGGGTCCGGGTGTCGGCCTGGTCCTTGTCCTGGTCGCGATGATCCTGAAGGCCGCCTTCACGTCCCAATTCGACGTCCAGATCGCCTACCTCCCGCTGTTCGCGGTACTGCCGATCGCGGTCATCCTCGGCGGGACCTGGGCTGGCGTCACGCTCTCGCTCGTCGGAGCGGTCGTCGATCTCATCGTGTACGAGGAACCGACCGCGACCGGGACGATCCTGCGACCCGATGAGCTGGCCCGATTCCTGCTGTTCATCCCGACGAGCCTGTGGATCAGCTGGTTGATCGGCTCTGTCGTCGGGCTTCGGACCGAAGCCGCAACGCAGGCGAGACGGTACGCGGAACTCATTGCCGCACTGCCGGATTTCGCGGTTGTCGTGGACCGCGCGACCGGGCGGATCAGCTTCGCGAATGCCGCGTTCTCGAGGATCGGCTGGGAACCGGCCCAGCTGATCGGCCGGCCGATCCTCGACCTGTTGCCCGACATCGGCGAGGCGATCGGTTTGTCCGGGTCGGACACAGCGGTCGTCCAGGCACTCCACTCACCCGACGGAAGCACTGCGGAAGTCGACGTCCTCGTGCAGTCGCTCGATGCATCGAGTGACCGTCCCGCCTACCTCGTCTCGGCGAGGGACGTCCGAGCGCACGTAGAGGCCGAGATGCGCCTCACCCGGCTGGCCGCAGCCGAGCGGAGGATCGTCCAGACCCTCCGCGCAATCCTCGGCGCCATGAACGAGGGCGTCGCCGTCATCGACAGTGATGGCGCGATCGCCTTCGCGAACGACGCGCTCTCCAGGGTTGCCGGTCGGCCGGTCAGCACCCGTGCCGACCTGGTCCAGGCGCTGCGGACCGAGATCGCCGGCGGCGACCTCCATTTCGACGATCCACCGCGCTGGCTGAGCGTGTGGGTACATCCGGTCGAGGGGTCGGAACTCGTGATGATTCGCGACACGACCGAGGAGCACGAGCGGGCCGAGCGACAGGACGCCTTCATCGGCGTCCTGAGCCACGAGTTGCGCACGCCGATCACCACGATCCTCGGGCTGGCCGACCTCCTCAGCCGTCCTTCGGGCGTCGAGCTGGCGAGCACGCAGGATCTTGCCGGCGACATCGCGAGCGAGGCAGGACGGCTCCACGCGTTGATCGAGGATCTGCTGGTCCTGAGCCGGATGCAGGTCGGCGAGATCACCTCGGAACCCGAACCCGTGCACGTCCGCCACGCCATCGAAACCGCGGTTCGTGCCGAGGCGACGCGGTATCCGAACGTCAGGTTCGTGGTGCAGGCCGCGCCCGACTTGCCGGCGGTCGATGGGGACACGACGTTCCTCAATCAGGTCCTCGGCAACCTGGTCGGGAACGCCGCGAAGTTCAGTCCGACGACCGGGGGCGAAGTCATCGTCTCGGCGGAGCCCGACGGTGACGAGATTCGCGTCGTCGTGACCGACAACGGTCCCGGGTTCGATCCGGTTGATGGCGAGCGACTGTTCGATATATTCTTCCGCTCCAGTCGTACCGCCAGCACTCGAGCGGGATCGGGCATCGGCCTGTATGTGGCCAAGACCCTCGTGGAGGCGATGCACGGCCGCATCTGGGCCCGGGCCCGGGCCGCGGGAGGCTCGGAATTCGGGTTCGCGATCCCGATCCTCCACGAGGATGAGCTGGCAAGCTGATCGGCCGCCGGATGGCAGCATCCTCGAGCCGCCCCGGGGGCGGGAGCAAGCGGAACCGCCGCCGGCAGTCCGGCGGCCCCCGGACACGTTGGAGGACACGTGCGCGTCTCGCTCGGCGAACTTCAGGCCGTGGATCGTGGTGGCCTGCTGGCCCGCTACCACAGCTTCGGACCGGTCGTGGCGGTCGTTGCCGACCTCCCGAGCGACGGATCGACAGCCGGGACCGGGCTCGACGAACCCTGCTTCAGGCAGCACCACGGCATCGTCCTCGGTGGCGCACTCGCGGTTCATCACGACGAAGGTCGGACCGAAACGTTCGCGGCGGGAACGGCGTTCTACGTGGAATCCGGCCCGCCGAGTCATACGTTCACCGCTGAGCCCGACACGGTCGTCGCCGGCTTCGCCATTCCCGAGGCCGATGAGCCCGCCACGCCCGGTGCGCTCGAGGCGCGTGGCTTCACCGTGGTACCCCGGCCCGATCCGGACGTCAGCCTGCCACGCGCAGTGACCGTGGCCGGATCGCTTCGGCCCTTTCGCCGGCCCGGGGTCATCGAGGTCGAGGCAGCCCAGATGGGACCATGGGTCTTCATGCGCTCGATCTTCGGGGAGCGCACGGGCCACCTCAGCGGGTGGTGCGACGTACCGCATTGGGGCTTCGTCATCGACGGCGAAATCGCGATCCTCTACGAGAGTTCGTCCGAACCGGGAGCGGGCACGGAGCTCGTGGCACGGGGCGACGCGTTCTACGCACCACCAGGTCACCGGTTCGTTTCCGCGGACGGGGCCGTGGTCGTGGACTACTCGCCGGTGAGTGCACTCGGCACGGAGCGCGTGTCGAGATGGCGTCGCGCGACCCTTGCCCGACGAGGGCTGATCACACCCGGCTCGAGGAACGGTTCAATCGGCCGCCCCACGATGGCGGCGAGCGGTCTCGCCGCGCCCACGTCCGTCCCGACGACGGATGATCGGATCCCGACCGAACCAACGAACGATGCGCATCATGCCGACGACGGGATCGCCCCAAGCTTCGCGGAAACAGTTGCGCCCTATGGTCGAGCGACCGGCGGTCCGGTCCGCGGCCAGTGACTGCGGGACGGAGGCCGGCCCGGAGCGGCTCGCGCCACATCGGCGCGTACGGCGAAGGCCCACCGTTGCCGATGGGCCTTCGCCAAGAGTGACCGCGGGCCCCCGACCCGCGGTCGGATCAAATGGGGCCGCGACCGACGCGCGAGCGTCCGCCCAGGGCGTTGACGACCACGACCGTGATGATGGCCCCGATGGTCGCAACCACGATCGTGCTGAGGTCCAGGGGACCCTCGATCGCGTTCGTGTTGAACAGGACGCTCGACAGGAATCCGCCGACGATCGCGCCAACGATGCCGAGGACGATCGTGCCGAGGACGCCCAGGCCTTCGTCGCCCTTGACGAAGAAGCCAGCCAGCCAACCGGCGATCGCGCCGAGAACAATCCATCCGATGATGCTCATGGTTTCCAACCTCCGAACCGGGCGGTGCCTTCCATCGCGGATGGCCCCGCTCGCCCTGCCGGGCTGATCTGCCCCGCCAATTTCCGGGCCACCGCATCGTCGCGTGCCTGAGGGTCCAGATGGACAACGATCGCGGCCAGGGGCATTACAACGGCCTATCGGGCGCCATCGGCTCGGGGCGAACTGGGCACGTCGAGATGCTCGAACGGCCTGTGGTTCCGGGCCGGGCCAGATGTCGAGGCCCAGATCGCCCCGAGGCCCGACCTCAGCCGGAGTTCGACGCCGCGGCCACGTAGTGCGGCAGGAGCGTGGACCAGCCGCCGTAGTTCCGGTCGCGCCAGTCCTCGCCGCCTGCGCCGAGCCGGTCCCAGCCGCGATGCTCGATCTCGACCCTGGTCCCGGCGCTCCCGGCGGGCACGAACCGGACCTCGACATCGGTCGCGTCGGTCGGCGATCGATTGAGGTGCCAGGTGTAGCCGAGCCGGTTCGGGGGATCCCAGATGGTCACGACCCCCCAGTCGTGCTCGAGCCCATTGGTCCGGCGCTCGAAGATGCGACCGCCGGGCCGCCCCTCGAGGACGACGACACGGCCATCCTCTGCCGACACCGTGTGATCCTTCGGCCACCAGGTCGCGATGCGGTCGGTCCAGACTTCGAACGCCCGATCCACCGGGCAGGCGACCTCGAACTGGAGCCGGATCGGCTCGATCATGACCGCTGATCGGGCCGACGGTTCTCGGCGACGAGCCGGAAGCGAGCTGCGGCCTCGCCCCAGACGCGTTCGAGGTAGGCCTGGACGGCTGCGATGCCTTCGTCGTGAAGACGATAGATATGGCGCGTGCCGCGAGCCTCCTCCACGACCAACCCGGCCTCCTTCAGGAGCCGAAGGTGCCGCGAGACGGCCGGACGGCTGATCGGGAGTGCGTCCGCGAGCTCCTGAACCGAGCGCTCGGAGGTGCCGAGCAGCTCGACGATCGAACGGCGATTCGCGTCGCCGAGGGCGCCGAACGGGTCACCCTCGGGTCGTCCTGCAGCGGGCGTGGGCATCGGTGATCCCGGTGTGGCGCGTCAGCCCTTGGCCCGCATCCGGTTGTTCTTCGCGTCGTGGGTCAGCTCGGCCAGTCCGAGCGCCTCCATGAGCGGTGGCATGTACACGCCGAACCGGCCCCGAAGGCCCTTCTTGAGGCCGTACCAACCGCCGCGCGGGTTCGATTCGGATCGCCCCCAGGCCTCGACGGTCCCGTCGGGGGCCGGCTTCTGCTCATCGGCGCCACCGAGGGGCATCCAGTCGCCGTGGGCCTTGAGCATGGCGTGGAGCTCTTCGATCGCGCGGGCGTCGTACAGGAGCTTCGTCCCGCCGACCTGGCAGACGATCGTCGGCGGGTCCGAGGTGTCGTCCCGGTACATCGAGTACTCGGAGGTGCCGGGGGGCGTCTTGAGGACCCACGGATCCGCCTTGGTTCCCGTTCCCGTCGTCATCGAGCTGCCCTCCGTCCTTCGATTGGTAACCGTCCGGCTACGGTAACAACGTTGTCACCGAGGCGCAAGAGCGTCGCGGGCGGCGCCGTGATCCGCGGTGGTCAAACGCGCCTGGTCCGCGCATGTCGCCGCGGCCCGGCAATCCAGAGCGCCGCGGCCCACACCGCGATGGCCACCAGGACCAGGCCCACCAGTGGCCGGTAGGTCCCGAGGTGGTCGGCGGACAGGGCTCCCGCGTAGACGGCGATGGTCCCGCCGATCGGGTAGGCGACGGCCATGAACCCGAAGATGGTCCCGAAGTTCGGCCCGCTGAAGACATCGGACAGCGCCGCGGACCGGACGGCGATCGTGGCCCCGGTGCCGACCCCGTGGGCGACGATCCCGGCAAGGGCCATCGCCGCCATCCCGGATGCCGCGCCGAACGCGAGGATCACGCCACCGCCGATCATGACGGCCGCCACGACACCCACGCCCCGGCGCCCGAGGCGATCGCTCAGGAACCCACCGACCACCTGGCCGCCGACGTAGGCGAGGGCCTGCAACCCGAGGGCGCTCGCCCCGAAGTCCGCACCGAGTCCCACGAGGACGGCGTGGGGCAGGAAGGCCTGGAGGACCCCTTCATCGAACATCCCGATCGCCACCGCCCCGAGGAACAGGGCCCAGAACCTCCGCGTCCGGACGATCCGGCGCACGCTCGATCGTGCCGTTGCGCCGCCCGCGCCGGCGGGCAGGGGCTCGAAGCCGGCCGAGACCGCGCCCGGCGCCGCCGTTTCGTGGAGCCCGGTGGCCAGCGCGGACTGCTCGCTTTCGCGGTGGCGCGTCCCCCCGGTCGTGCGTGCCGGGACCAGGATCTTCGGGCCGGCGGTCATCAGCCAGACGAAGATAACGCCGACGAGGGAGGCGCCGAGGAACACGAGCGATGTCGACCGCCACCCAGCCGTCTGGATCAGCCCGGCGGCCACCGGCAGGGCCACCGCGACGCCGATTCCTGGTCCCGCGTACGCGATTCCGAGAGCCAATCCGGACATGCCCGCATAGCGGCGCGCGATGGCGGTGGTGGTGCCGATGAATGCCAGCTGGAGCCCGAGCGCGTGGAAGGCTGCGTAGGCCAGGATCACGATGGAGATGTCCGGGGCCAGGTACATCGCAAGCCAGCCGGCGGCTAGCAGGACCATCGATGCCGTCAGCAGGTCCCGATCCGCGAACTCGTCATAGGCGCGGCCGAGCAGCGGGCTCGAGAGGGCGGTGACCAGGAGGAACATCGTCCACGGCGTGACCGCGACGGTCCGGCTGACCCCGAATTCCTCGGCAAACGCGACCGACAGCGCCGGAAACGTGTACAGCCCGCCATACGCGATCGCTCCGACCACGAAGGCCCCGATGAGCGGCAGCGACAGGCGGGTCACGCGGCGAGGATCGGGCAGCGGAAGCGGCAGGCTCACCCGGGCATCCTATCGACTCCGAGCGGAACCACCGACCCGGATCCGCCGTCACGGGACCCATGAACAACGAACAAGGCCGCTCTCGTGCATTCAGGCTCTCCGCCCTTCTTGCCGTCGCGATGGCGATCGCCGCCTGTGGCGGCGGCGGCGCGACACCCACGCCGCCCCCGGTCGGATCACCCGGCCCGACGATCACGACGCCCGCCCAAGCGGCCGCACGGGTTGGGGAGACCGACCAGCGGTTCCTCGGCATCGCCGAGCAGTCGGCGGCCCTCATCGGGGCGTCGGCGTGGTGGACCGCAGAAGCCATACCCGATGGCGGGTTCCGGGTCACGTTCACGTCGGGCTGGGGCGATTGCCCGGCCGGGTGCATCAACAAGCACAACTGGATCTTCGAGGTCAGCGCCGCCGGCGTCGTCACGCCCGCCGGTGAATCGGGCGATCCGGTGCCGGCGCAGTAATCCCGAGGGCTGCTCGCGGGCCCTCGTACCATGGGGCCGTGGAGTTGCCCGTCGCCCTGATCCAGACCGATGCGGGTGCCGACCCGGAGGCGAATGTCGCGCGCGCCGCGGAGCTTGCGGAAGCCGCCGCCGCCGACGGAGCGCGGCTCGTGGCCCTGCCTGAGTATCTGCAGTATCGAGGGTCCGACGCGGGATTCCGGGCATCGGCACGGCCGATTCCTGGCCCCTTCACAGCGCCGTTCGCCGAGATCGCGAAGCGCCATGCGTGCTGGATCCTGGCCGGGAGTCTTGCCGAGGCGTCGGGTGATCCGGAGCGGCCCTACAACACCTCGACCCTCATCGGGCCGAACGGATCGGTGGTCGCGCGATACCGGAAGATCCACCTCTTCGATGTCGCGATCGACAACGGCCCGGTCGATCTGGAGAGTGGGCGTGTCCTCGCCGGCACCGAGCCGGTCATCGCGGATGTCGCCGGCGCTCGTCTGGGGATGACCATCTGCTACGACCTCCGATTTCCCGAGCTGTACCGGACGCTGGCCCTCGCCGGTGCCGAGATCCTGGCGGTTCCGTCGAACTTCACCGAACGCACGGGTCGAGACCATTGGGAAGTCCTGCTCCGGGCGCGCGCCATCGAGAACGGGGCGTGGGTGATTGCGCCATCGCAGATCGGTGGACCACCGGGTCACCCAGCCTATGGCCATGCGATGATCGTGGACCCGTGGGGGATCGTCGTCGCCCACGCTCCCGATCGCGAGTCCGTCGTCCACGCGCTCATCGACACGTCCCGCGTGACCGAGGCCCGACGCCAGATTCCGGTCCTGGCCAACCGTCGCCCCGAGGCGTACCGGCTGGGCTGAACGGCGAGGGTCGCCCGCAGCGCCGAGACGTGGCCTCTCGTGGTGTTGGTGGCGACTCCCGGACACCGCGGAGCCGCGCCCTTGCGGACGCGGCTCCGAGTCCCCGGCGAGATTGAGGGCTTGCGCCCGGAGATGTCAGTTCGTGAGCTTGACCGTGTAGGAGCCGAAGGTTCCGAGGGCCTGCCCGTGACCGGCAACGATGACCATGTCTGCGGCGTTGACCCCGTCCTCGA
>SCTE01000173.1 GCA_004298915.1 Chloroflexota bacterium
CTCGGCGTGATGGTCCCCTACCACCTCGGACAGGTCCTGCTGACCGCCGCGATCCTGCTCCAGCGGGCATCATGACGCCCATGACCACCTGCGCCGTCGACGGCGCCTCGTGCCCCAGGAGGCTCGCCACCACATGACTGACTCGCAACCCCTCTGGCAGCGCCGCTTTCGCGCCCCGATCATCGGGTTCCCGACGTGGTCGCGGACCGCGCCGAACCGGATCGTGTACGTCTCGTCGGTCAGTGGCATCTACCAGCTCCATTCGTGGGACCTCGATACCGGCGTGCATCGCCAGATCACCAGGGAGCCGATCGGTCTGGTCTCGGGCTACGTCAGCGCCGATGGCGAGTGGGTCCTGTGGCACCGCGACACGACCGGGTCCGAGGCCGGCGAATGGGTGGCCGCCCCGTTCAGCGGCGGCGATGCGGAGCCGCTTGCCGATGGCCTGCCGATCGGCTGGGATGAAGGCATGGCCCCGGGTCGCGAGCGGTCCGTCGCGGTCATCAGCAACGACGCGGGCTTTGGTCTCTACGTGATCGACGATTCGGGCACGGCTAGGCGCCTCGCCGCCAGCACGGAATCGCTGCTCCTCGGCGGTGCCGACGCCACCATTCGGGGCGGCACGGAGCTGGCCGGCCTGTCGGCTGACGAGACCCTGGTCGCGATCGAGCACGGCGAGCACGGTGACCTCATCCATCCGGCCCTTCGCGTCATCGATGCGCGCACCGGCGCAACCGTTGCCGATCTCCGTGACGAGGGCCGCTCGCTGACCGCGGCGGCATGGTCGCCCATGCGTGGAGACGACCGGCTGGCCATCGGCCACGAGCGTCGCGGCGAGCATGCTCCCGCGGTCTGGAACCCCCGGACCGGGGAGTTCGTGGACCTCCACCTGCCCTGGGCCGGCCACACCGAGGTCGCCGACTGGTGGCCAGATGCGAGCGCGCTGCTGCTCGTCGAGCTGCGGGACGGGCGGCATCACCTGCATCGGTACGATCTCGCCTCGGGTGTCATCACCGACCTCGCGACCCGGCCGGGATCCATGACCGGCGCCCGCGTCCGGCCGGATGGCTCGGTCTGGTACCGGCTCCAGGACGGCGAGCACCCGAGCGTGCTCCTCGAGGTCGGGCGCGACGAGCCAATCCTCGACGCCGGTCCTGCGCCGGCCGGCCGGCCGTTCATCCCGTGGTCGTTCCCGAACCCGCACGGCCAGACCGTCACGGGCTGGCGGATCGAGCCGGACGGCGAGGCCCCGTATCCCACGCTGGTCCACGTGCACGGCGGCCCGACGTCGGTCGATCTCGATCGCTGGGCACCGGACCTCCAGGCCTATGTCGACGCCGGGTTCCAGGTCGTGCTGGTGAACTACCGCGGGTCGATCGGCTTTGGCGCGGAGTGGCGCGACACGCTGATCGGGAACATCGGATGGCCGGAGCTCGAGGACATCAACGCGGGTGTGGACGACCTCCTCGAAAAGGGCCTCGCGGATCCGACGAGGCTGGCGATCGCCGGCTGGTCATGGGGCGGCTACCTGACCCTGCTGATGCACGGCATGCACCCGGATCGGTTCATCACCGGCGTGGCCGGGGTTCCGGTCGGGGACTACGCGCTCGGCTACGCGCACCTGTCGCCGCTCCTCCAGGCCTATGACCGCGCCCTGCTGGGCGGAACCCCGGCCGAGGTCCCGCAGCTGATGGCCGAGCGATCGCCGATCTCGTACGTCGACAACGTCAAGGCGCCGATCCTGTTCCTCGCCGGCGAGGCCGACAGCCGCTGCCCGATCGGGCAGGTCCTCGCCTACACGGATCGCCTGGCCGCGCGCAGCCACCCGCACGAGCTGTACCTGTTCCCCTCGGGCCACGCCCCGTTCCAGATCGACGAGCGCATCAAGCAGACGGGCGTGGTCCTCGACTTCCTGGCCCGGACCGTGCCGGGGATCCGCGTTCCGACGTGACGCGACCAGAATACGTTTTTAACAGGCCACCGTGCCCGGTGACCGGCGGTCGGTGGCCGGCGCGGATCGGGAGGCCGCCGTGATCAATCTGGTTGATCAGGAGCGGCCTTGGTCGAGCGTGGCGATACCCCGTATCGCTTGACTTCGGCTGTTCTGCAAAGCGTGGACGACGCCGATCTCATGAACCAGGTCGATCAGTCCCCGGCGTCGGTCCGTGTCAACAACGGCCCTGAAACGACAACCAGGCGCCGAGGGTTCATCTTTGGCCCTCCGCCCACGACGACGGCCACGAACAGCCCGGGTGGACGAGTGATTGCCCCCGTCGCCGCATCCGTCATAAGTCCCCTTGGAATGTGCCGTCCGTCGATCAAGGTATCGCTACTCGGGCGGCCCTCCGTCGCGCGAAGATCGGGCTCTCCTGAACTCGACTGAGGCGGCAATCCGAAGCCCCAGCGCGACCGCGATCAGTACCGCGATCGGCGGGATGCCCGCGAGAAGGGGCAGACGCTCTCCAAGGCGCGAGATGAGGAAGACCGCTGTCGATGCGGTCATTATCGAGAAGCCGACGAGGACAAATCCCACCGCCATTTGAAGCCGAACCGGAGTCCGTGTGGAGACGATCATCACACCTATAGCGGCGGCGCTTATCGAGCCGCCCACAGCCACTCCGGCGATCCCGGCGGTACCAAGCATGTCGAGCATTCTGGCTAGC
>SCTE01000174.1 GCA_004298915.1 Chloroflexota bacterium
CGTGACCGACATCTTCGAGTTCGGGGCCCGGGAACTGCCGAAATGGAACACGATCTCGATCAGCGGCTACCACATGCGTCGACGTACGCGATCGCGTCGGCGAGGGTGAACGCCAGCTCCTGCGCCGCCGTCGCCCCGGCCTCGCGCATGTGGTAGCCGCTGATCGAGATCGTGTTCCATTTCGGCAGTTCCCGGGCCCCGAACTCGAAGATGTCGGTCACGAGGCGCATCGACGGACCGGGTGGATATATCCAGGTACCGCGTGCAACATATTCCTTGAGAATGTCATTCTGCACGGTTCCCGACAGCTGGTCCCGGGCGACCCCCTGGCGTTCCGCGGCAACCACGTACAGGGCGACCAGCGTCGCAGCCGTCGCGTTGATCGTCATCGACGTCGAGACCTGGCCGAGCGGGATCTGGTCGAACAGGACCTCCATGTCGGCCAGGCTCGCGATCGGCACGCCGACCCGCCCGACCTCCCCTGCCGCCTCGGGCGCATCCGAATCGAAGCCCATCTGGGTCGGCAGGTCGAACGCCACGGACAGCCCGGTCTGGCCCTGCTCCAGGAGGTAGCGGAACCGGGCGTTCGTCTCGGCCGCCGTCGCAAAGCCCGCGTACTGGCGCATCGTCCAGAAGCGGCTCCGGTACATCGTCGGCTGGACGCCGCGGGTGAACGGGAACTCGCCCGGACGACCGAGGTCGCGGTCCTCGTCAAGGTCGGCGAGGTCGGCCGGCGTGTACAGGTCGCGGACCTCGAGGCCTGACGACGTCTCGAACGAGTCGCGACGCTCCGGGGCTCCCTTGAGGGAGCGCGCGCGGGCACCGTCGCGCCAGCGATCTCGACCCGGATCCCGTCCCTCGGCCACGCTTCTCCCTGCCCGCCTCAGTTGATGACCATGAGCGGGTCACCCAGCTCGATCCTGGCGCCCGGATGCACGCTCACCCGCTCGATGACCCCGTCCCGGGGCGCGAGGACCTCGTTCTGCATCTTCATCGCCTCGATGATCGCGAGCTTCTGCCCGGCGATGACCCTATCACCCGCCGCCACGGGAACCGCCACGACGACGCCGGGGATCATGGCACGGACCTCGGTCGGCCCGCTGGCCGCCCCGTCGACCCGGGAGCGCCTGGCCCTGGCTCGAAGGTCGGCTCGGGCCGCTGGCTCCACCTCGACCACGACCCGCCAGCCCCCGATCAGCACCTCGCGTCGGACGCTCACGACAGCTCCCCGCCCCGCGAACTCGGTGCGCTGGAGCACCTGGACGACCTGGTCCCCGATCGTCAGCCGGGAGTGCCCCGGACCTGAATGCTCGAGCGATACCGAGCTCACCGTGTCATCGACGAGCCATCGGCCGTCCGTCCCGTCGGGGGCGACCGTGATCGGTTCGAGGCCGGCGTGCACCGAGGGCGGCGCGAGGGTCACGCGCATCGCCTGTGACGTGCCTGCGCGCGCCGGCGAGCCGTCTGGCTGCGGCGGGCCGGCTGGCTGCGGCGAGCCGCCCGTCCGAGGCATCGGTTCCCCGTCCGGGTGACCGACCACCTCGCTCACCTTGGCCACCGATCGATGCCGTCGAGCAGGCCGTCCGCGTACCAGCCGCTCGTCGTCCCGCGGGAAGCGCCTCGGTTTCCCGGCGTGCGTGAGCCGTCGATCGATGCCGGGGCATGGCCATCGGTCCCGTAGGACCCGTGCGACCCGGCAGCCGTGAGCCCGGCCGCGAGCAGCGCCAGGCGGGCAGCCTCGCGGAACGAAGCGGGCCCGTCCCAGTGCTCCATGACCCACTCGGTGTGGACCTCGCCCGCGCGGAACGAGGCGTCGCGCGTCACGAATCGATCGAACGGCAGCGTCGTCTGGATGCCGCCGACTTCGGTCTCGTCGAGCGCGCGGCGCAGGCGATCGATGGCCGCGCCCCGATCCCGCGCGTGGACCATGACCTTCGCGATGAGGTTGTCGTACTCGGCGGGGACGAGCTCGCCGGCCTCGAGCGCGGTGTCGACCCGGACGCCCGGCCCGCTCGGCATCGTCCAGGTCGTCAGTCGGCCAGGTGTCGGAGCGAAATCGCGACCCGGGTCCTCGGCCGAGAGGCGGACCTCGATCGCATGGCCGAACGGATCGGTCGCTCGCGACGCGGCCTCGAGGGCCGCGGCCGACAGGGGTCGCCCCGCTGCAAGGAGAAACTGCTCCCGGACGATGTCCAGGCCCGATACGAGCTCGGTCACGCCGTGTTCGACCTGGAGGCGCGTGTTGACCTCGAGGAAATAGAACGACCCGTCCGGGGCGAGGAGGAATTCCGCCGTTGCCGCGTTCCGGAGTCCCGCCGCGACCGCGATCCGCACCGCGAGCTCGTGGAGGCGCGCTCGGTCCTGGGAGGAGAGACCCGGCGCCGGCGCCTCCTCGACGAGCTTCTGGTGGCGCCGCTGGAGCGAACAGTCCCGCTCCCCGATCGCGACGACCCGGCCGGTCGCATCGCCCAGGAGCTGGACCTCGACGTGGCGCGCCGGCCGGACCTCCCGTTCGAGGTAGACGGCCCCATCGCCAAACGCCGATGCTGCCTCCCGGGACCCGTCGGCCAGCGCCTCGACCAGGTCGCGGACCGAGTCGACGCGTCGCATGCCGCGACCGCCGCCCCCGGACGCCGCCTTGACGAGGAGCGGAAAGCCGATGGTTTCGGCCTCCGCGATGACCGCTGCGACGTGCTCGGGCCGATCGACCATCGCCGGCTCGATCGATCCCGGGACCGCCGGAACGCCCACGTCGTGAGCCAGGCGGCGCGCGTGGAGCTTGTCCCCGATCGCCTCGATGGTCTCGGCCGACGGCCCCACGAACGTCACGCCGGCCTGTTCTGCGGCCCGCGCGAAGGCAGCCCGTTCCGAGAGGAATCCGTAGCCAGGATGGATCGCATCGGCGCCGCTGTCGATCGCGGCCTGCACCACGGCGTCGATGCGCAGGTAGCTCTCGGCGGGTGCGGCGGGCCCGAGCCGGATCGCCCTGTCGGCGAGGCGGACGTGGGCGGCCCCGGCGTCGGCGTCGCTGTAGACCGCCACCGACTCCATGCCCATCTCGCGACACGCGCGAATGATCCGGATCGCGATCTCGCCCCGGTTGGCGATCAGGATCCGACGGAAGGGCGATCCGGCCGGATCGTCTTTGCGCAAAGACGCGTTCGCTGCCGGGTCAGAGCGGGATGTTGCCATGCTTCTTCCGCGGGTTCGAGGCACGTTTGGTGGCGAGCATCTCGAGCGCCCGAATGAGCCGCGGTCGCGTTTCGGATGGACGGAACACGTCGTCGACGTAGCCCCGCGCCGCGGCGATGTAGGGATTGGCGAATTCCCGCTCGTAGTCGGCGACGAGGCGGGCGCGTTCGGCCGCGGGATCGGCCGCCGCGGCCAGCTCGTCCTTGAAGATGATGTTCACGGCCCCATCCGCCCCCATCACGGCAATCTCGGCTGTCGGCCAGGCGAAGTTCATGTCGCCCCGGATGTGCTTGCTGCTCATGACGTCGTAGGCACCGCCGTAGGCCTTGCGGGTGATCACCGTCAGCTTGGGCACGGTCGCCTCGCAGTAGGCGTACAGCAACTTCGCGCCGTGCTTGATGATCCCGCCGTGCTCCTGGCCCACGCCGGGAAGGAAGCCCGGGACGTCCACGAACGACACGATCGGGACGTTGAAGCAATCGCAGGTCCGGACGAACCGGGCCGCCTTGGTGGAGGCGTCGATGTCGAGCGCGCCCGCCAGGACCGATGGCTGCTGGGCGATGATCCCGACGCTGCGTCCGCCGAGCCGGGCGAAGCCGATGATGATGTTCGGTGCCCAGGCCGGCTGGATCTCGAGGAAGTCGCGGTCATCGACGACGGCATGGATCACGTCGTGCATGTCGTATGGCTTGTGCGGATCCTCGGGCACGACCGTGTCGAGGCTTGGATCCATGCGATCGGCCGGATCGGCCGTCGGGACGATCGCCGGAGCCTCGAGGTTGTTCTGCGGAAGATGGGCCAGGATCCGACGCACCGCGTCGAGCGCGTCGGACTCATCGGCCGCAGCCAGGTGGGCGACGCCGCTCTTCGAGGTGTGGACCCCGGCACCGCCGAGTGATTCCGCGTCCACTTCCTCGTGCGTCACGGCCCTCACGACATTCGGGCCGGTGACGAACATGTAGCTCGTGCCCTCGACCATCACCGTGAAGTCGGTGATCGCCGGCGAGTAGACCGCACCCCCGGCACATGGACCAAGAATCACCGAGATCTGCGGCACGACGCCCGAGGCCAGGACGTTGCGGAGGAAGATGTCGGCGTAGCCGCCGAGGGACACGACGCCCTCCTGGATGCGTGCGCCTCCGGAATCGTTCAGGCCGATGATGGGCGCCCCGACGTTCATCGCCAGGTCCATGATCTTGCAGATCTTCCCGGCGTAGGCCTCGGACAGCGATCCGCCGAACACCGTGAAGTCCTGGCTGAAGACGAAGACCAGCCGCCCGTCGACGGTCCCGTGGCCCGTGACCACGCCGTCGCCGAGGTACAGCGGCGTGTCCGACCCTGCCTCTGGCCGGGACGTTACGAAGGCGTCGAGTTCGACGAACGAGTCGGGATCGAGCAGGAGGTCGATTCGTTCGCGGGCTGTGAGCTTGCCAGCCTCGTGCTGGCGATCGATACGGGCCTGGCCACCCCCCATCAGCGATTCGGCGCGAAGCTCCTCGAGTCGGTTCAGGCGCTCGGCATTCGACGGCACGCTTCGTCTCCTGTTCGACTGGTCGGCGGGCGGCGGGCGATCTTCGCCGTCTTTGCGCAAGGACATCGTGGGCCCATGACGCGACTCCTCGGCCATTCTAGTCACAGCGTTCCGGAACCGGCCGTGAAGGACGGATGCGCACGCCTAGGGGGCCCAACGCAGACGCACGGATCCATGCCGGTAATCCACACTTCGGTGCACAAGTCCACGAACCTGTGGATAAGTCGCCCGCCGATTGGACGGCCCGCTGGAGTAGGATCTACCCACCGCGCTCCCCCATTCGTCGGGAATCGAGTGACGCGCATCCTGCGCACCAAGTCGCCCATCCGAGGTGTTTCTCCGGTGACCAACGTCATTGCCATCGCGAACCAGAAGGGCGGCGTCGGAAAGACGACCACGACGATCAACCTGGCGGGCGCGCTGGCTGAAGAGAACTTCCGGGTCCTGTGCATCGACATGGACCCGCAGGCGAATCTCACCGCCGGGCTCGGCATCAACCTCAACAGCATCGAGCTGTCGATGGCCGACGTCCTCGTGGGGCGAGCCACGATCGACCAGGTGATCGTCCCGACCGAGACCGAGCACATCGACGTCGTTCCGGCGCACATCGACCTGGCCGCGACCGAAGGGGAGTTGTTCACGATGCTCGGCCGGGAGGGAATCCTGCGCGACGCGCTCGAGGGCAAGCTCAAGAGTCGCTATGACTACGCCCTCATCGACTGCCCGCCGAACCTCGGCCTGCTGACCGTGAACGGCCTCGTTGCCGCCGATGGCGTGATCATCCCGGTGCAGACGCAGTTCTACGCGATGAAGGGCCTGAACAACCTCGTCAAGGTCATCAACACGATTCGCCTGAAGCTGAACCGGAAGCTCAAGATCCTCGGACTCCTGCCGACGTTCTATGACGGCCGGACGAACCTCGCACGCGACATGCTCGACGAGTTGAAGGCCGTGGGCGACCACCACGTGTTCGAATCGATCATCCGCAACACCGTGAAACTGGGCGAGGCGCCCCTGGCCGGGCGTCCGATCACGAGCTACGCCGGCTACACGGATGCGGCCCGGACCTACCGTGAGCTGGCGCGGGAGGTCATCGACCTTGGCTAGGACCGATTTCCGGGCCGCGGCCGCCCGTCGCCTCTCGGAGGAGCGAGAACTTTCCCCGGCGATCCTGAGCCTCCTGTCGCAGGACCGCATCGGCCACTCGTCCGGGGTTCGGGTCATTCCGCTCGAGCAGATCTCCCCGAACGCCGACCAGCCTCGCCTTGCGATGGACCCGGCGGCGCTTGCCGAGCTGTCGGCATCGATCCAGGAGCACGGCGTGCTC
>SCTE01000175.1 GCA_004298915.1 Chloroflexota bacterium
CGTACGAGGTGTCCGCGGGCGACGTTGACTGGTTGTTCGTCCCGCTCGAGGCGGCCGCCAAGATGCGCTCCAGCTTCATGCTCCTCGGGCCGCTCCTTACCCGGTTCGGCGAGGTGATCATCAGCAACCCGGGCGGCGACCGGATCGGTCGGCGCCCGGTGGACATGCACGTCGACGCGATGCGGGCGCTCGGCGCCGAGGTCACCTATCGCTACGGCTACTACTACGCGAAGGCGCCGGGACGGCTCCGCGGCGGCGAGGTCACGTTCCCGCACGTCTCGGTCATGGGGACCGAGAACGCCCTCCTGGCCGCGACGCTGGCCGACGGGCGGACGGTCATTCGCCCCGCGGCCCAGGAGCCCGAGGTGGACGACCTCATCGCCTTCCTGCGCAAGATGGGTGCCGACGTCGAGCGGACGGCGCCCGACACGATCGAGGTCCACGGCAGGAAGCGGCTCCGGGGGGCCGAGCACGACGTGATGCCCGATCGGATCGAGGCCGGCACGTTCGCGATCGCCGCGGCCATGACCGGCGGCAAGGTCACCCTGGAACGGACCCACTGCGAGCACCTCGACGCCCTCGTCCAGGTGATGGGGTCGATGGGCATCAACGTCGCCTGCGGCACGGACACGATGACCGTGGACGCCACGGGCGTCGGTCCTGGCGACTACCGGCCCACCTCGATCGAGACGGCACCGTATCCGGGCCTCGCCACGGACCTCCAGCCACCCACGAGCGTCCTCCTGACCCAGGCCGATGGCCGCTCGATGATCCACGAATCGATCTTCGAGGATCGCCTCGAGTGGATGATCGAATTGCGCAAGATGGGCGCATCGGTCGAGCTCCCGGACGCGCATCACGCCATCGTGGATGGTCCGGCCCACCTGACCGGTGCCGATGTCGAGATCTCCGACCTTCGCGCCGGAGCCTCGCTGATCCTGGCGGCGCTGGCCGCCGAGGGAACCTCAACGATTCACGGTGGACACCACGTCCAGCGTGGGTATGAGAACATCGATGCGAAGTTCCTGGATCTCGGCGCCCGAATCGAGCGCGTCCAGGAAGAGGATCCCGTCACATCCCCATGAAGATCGGCATCGACCTCGGCACGGCCAACGTCCTCGTCCACGTCGAGGGCAAGGGCATCGTTATCCAGGAGCCATCCGTCGTCGCGGTTGACGATGAGAACCGGATTCGCGCGGTCGGCGAGGAAGCCCGCGAGATGATCGGCCGGACGCCCGGCAACATCACCGCGATCCGCCCGATGAAGGACGGGGTCATCGCCGACTACGTCATCACCGAGGCCATGCTCCGGTTCTTCATCAACAAGGCGACCGGCGGCAAGTTCATGTTCAGCGGCCCCGAGGTCATGATCAGCGTGCCGGCCGGGGTCACGTCCGTGGAGAAGCGCGCGGTTCGTGACGCGGCGCTCAAGGCCGGCGCCAAGGAGGCGTACCTGATCGAGGAGCCGCTGGCCGCCGCGATCGGCGCCAATGTCCCGATCAGTGGACCGTCCGGGAACATGGTCATCGACATCGGCGGGGGAACGAGCGAGATCGCGGTGATTGCGCTGGGCGGGATCGTCGTCTCGACCTCGCTCCGGGTCGGTGGCAACAAGTTCGACGAGCACATCGCCTCGTACGTCCGCAAGAAGTACAACCTGATGATCGGCGAGCGGACCGCGGAAGAGGTCAAGATCACGATCGGGACGGCCCTGCCACTCGAGCGCGAGCTGACCATGGAAGTTCGCGGCCGCGACCTCATCGCCGGCCTTCCCCGGACCATTCCGATCACCTCGACCGAGGCGATGGAGGCCATCGAGATCCCGCTCCAGCAGCTCGTGGCGGCCGTCCGCCACGTCCTGGAGCAGACCCCACCCGAGCTGTCGTCCGACATCATCGACAAGGGCATGGTCATGTCCGGTGGCGGCAGCCTCCTCCGGAACATCGACAAGCTGCTGACCCAGGTGACCGGCGTTCCCTGCCACGTGGCGGAGAATGCCCTGAACTGCGTCGCGCTCGGGACCGGCGAGGCCCTCAAGCACTACGGCTTCTTCAAGAAGTCGCTCGTCCAATCCCTGTAGTCGCGCGACTCGGCCGGTGATCGCGACCCGGTCGTTCGTGGATCTCCACTGCCACACCTCGGCCAGCTTCGATTCCCTCGCCTCTCCGCGGAGCGTCGTGGCGGCGGCCGCCCGGCGCGGGCTGACGCACCTGGCGATCACCGACCACGACCGGATCGACGGCGCGCTCGAGGCGCGGGACGCGGCGCCGGCCGGCCTCAGCGTGCTGATCGGTGAGGAGATCCGGACGCGCGACGGTGACCTGATCGCGGTCTTCCTGTCCGAGGCCGTTCGTCCCGGCATGACGGCGGCCGACACCATCACGGCTGTCCGCGACCAGGGGGGTCTCGTGGGCATGCCGCACCCGTTCGACCGCTTCCGGGGATCGCTCGCGGGGTCGGCCGCTCCTCGCAACCTTGAAGCGCTGGCTGCGTCGGTCGACTGGATCGAGACGTGGAATGCCCGGATCATGTTCGGTGACGGCAACCAGCGGGCGGCCGAGCTTGCCCGGGCCGTCAACGTGCCCGGCGTGGCGGTCTCGGATGCCCACACGGCAACCGAGGTCGGCGTCGCCTACACGACGATCGAGGGCTCGGCCGATTCGGCCGATGATCTGCGAACCGCGCTGGCGGCTGGCCCGGCCCTGATCATGGGCCGCGCCTCGGCCTACGTCCGCCTCGTCACTCCCGTCGCGAAGGCGGTGAACCGGGTCCGCGGCCGCGGCCGCGTGCCGATGGAGCGTCCGGCGTGAGCGGTCCCCTGCGCGATCCGGCGCGCGATCCGGCGCGCGATCCTGCCGACGACTCCGGGGAGATCTCCGAGGACCAGATCTCCCTGGCCCGCCGCCTCCGGCAGCCCCGGACGATCATCGCCCTCGTCCTGCCGATCATCCTCATCGTCCTCTTCGTGCGGAGCCTGCCGGGGTTTCACCTCGACCAGCTCCCGGCCAAGATCCTGGCCGCCGACTGGTCCCTGCTCCTCGTGGCCCTGTTCGTGTTCTACCTGGGCTTCCCGCTGCGCGGACTGCGCTGGGCGATCCTCGTCCGCCAGACCGGCTATCGGCTGGGGGTCCGCGACGCGACCGAGATCATCTTCCTGTCATGGCTCGTCAACTGCCTCGTGCCGGCCAAGCTCGGCGATGTCTACCGGGCGTACCTGCTCAAGATCAACAGCCCCGTGTCGCTGAGCCGGACCTTCGGGACGGTGTTCATGGAACGGATCCTCGACCTGTTCGCGATCGTGACCCTTGGCCTCGCGGCCGGGTTTGTGTCGTTCCGCTCCGGGCTGCCGAGCGAGGTCCAGATCGTCTTCGCGGCAGGGATCGCGTTTGTCATCGCCCTCGCCGGCGGGCTGCTGACGATGCGTAACTTCGGCCGCCGGATCATCGTCCGCCTCCCGATCCCGGAGCGATTCGTCATCCTTTACGACCGGTTCGAGGAGGGTGTCTTCGCCTCGATGGGGATGCGTGCCCTGCCGAGCCTCGTCCTGATCACCGGCATGATCTGGGCGACCGAGGCGACGCGGCTGTACCTGGTGGTCCAGGCGCTCGGGCTGACCGATGTGCACCTCGGGATCAGCGGTGCCTTCTTCATCGCCCTCAGTGCGTCGCTCCTGACGGCGATCCCGATCACCCCCGCCGGACTGGGCTTCGTGGAGGGTGCCGTGGTCGGCCTGCTGACGATCGCGTACAACGTCCCGCAGACCGAGGCGCTCGCGATCACGGTCGTGGACCGCACGATCTCGGTGCTCACGATCATCGTCCTGGGCACCATCGCCTACGCGATCTCGAGCAAGCGACGGGGTGTCGGGCTGGAGCCTTCCGACACCATGGCCTGAGAGTCCCGGTACCGCACACCGGTCCAGACCGGCCTCGACTGCACCACACCCGCCACGCCTCCGAGCACCGATTCAGGACGCCCACGGTACCAACGGGTGATAGGGGATCTGGCGCCGCGATCCGATAGTCCGGATATCGCGCATCTGCGTCAGCAGTGCCCAATCGGAGCGCCTGGAACGCCACATGACGACCCACACCGGCCGCGCCTTCAACGAATGGCTTCGCGTCCAGCTCAAGGCGAAGAAGATGTCCCAGCGACAGCTCGCCCAGCAGTCCGGCGTCGACCATTCCACGATCTCGCGCCTGATCCGTGGCGACCGGATGCCATCGCTCGGGACCGCGACGGCCCTGGCCCGCGGCCTCCGCGAGATCCGGGACGACTCCGACACCGCCCAGTACCTCGGGCTGGTGACCAGCGGTTCCCAGAACCCCACGGCCCGGATCGAATACGCCCTGCGGGCCGACGATGCTCTCGGCGAGGCCCAGGTCCGCCAGGTCATGGAGTACTACCTCGCCGTGCGGATGCGCCGCTTCGGGCGGGTGTTCCACGGTGACGAGGGATCCGGCAACACGACCACGCCGCAGGGCGGGAGCCGTGAGCCGGCGGGCTCCGGTGCCGGTGGTGGCGGGCGCTCTGCGTCCGGCCGCGGCCCCGAGCGACCCGACGACGGGCGCAAGGACGGGACCGTCAGGATCGAACCGCTTCCGGCGGGCTCGCGTCCGCTCGGCTATGCCCACCTGCCGCCGCGGTCGGCCGGGATCAACCAGCCGGGCGGCCTCGCCACCCGCGTCACGACCACATCGACCATCACGCGACCGCCGGGACGTTCGACCGACCGGTACTGATCCGCATACTTGCGCACGGCCTGGATGCCTCCACGTCCAGGTCTCGGGGACAGCGAACGCCGGCGCCCCGAACGCCGGCGTTCG
>SCTE01000176.1 GCA_004298915.1 Chloroflexota bacterium
GCGGTCGTCGATCCACCCGTCACCGAACCGGTCGCGTCGACCGCCGAGGCGGACGCGATCCCGCTGAACTCGGCAACCGACGCGGCGCCCTTGCCCGACGCCGAGAAGGTGATCGTGATCGTCGTCGAGCCGCCGCCGGCCACGTTGAGCGCGGCCCAGGTTGCCGCCGCGGTGCCGGTGCCGGCCTTGGTCACGACCGCACTCCATGTGCCGCCACCGCCGGTGATGGACGTCACGCTGAGGGTCGAGAGGTTGAGCCCGATCGTCGCGACGAGGGCATCGCCGGCGGTCGGCGTCGCCGGCAGGGTCACGGTCATCGACGTGGCCGCGGTCGCGATCTGGTTGCCGGCGTCCTGGACGTAGGCGATGGGCCCACCTGCGGCTGTCGTGGCATTGGCCGCGGCCGACGCCGCTGATGCGTTGCCGGCCGCATCATTGGCCTTGATGGTGTAGCTGTACGCCGTCGAGGCGCTGACCGAGACGTCGCTCCAGGTCGTGACGGTTCCCGCGACCGTCATGACGAGACTGCCCGCGCGGAAGATGGAGTACGAGGTCACCCCGACGTTATCGGATGCGGCGGACCAGAGGAGATCGATCCGGTTCGCGCCGTTCGCGGTCGCGGTCAATCCGGTCGGGACCGCGGGTGCGAGCCCATCGACTCCCGGGGCGCCGCTAATCGCCCGGCTCAAGACCCGTCCGGACGCGTCATACGTCCAGACGACGCTGTTCGTGAGCGGAGGATGGGACCGGTTTTCCTGGCTCGTCCGGCGCCCCAGCGCATCGTAGCGATACATGATGGTCGCCCCGTCAGGGTCGGTCGTCGAGATCATCCGCCCGGCGGCGTCGTAGGCGTAGGTGGTGATCTTGCCCCGGCCATCGGTCATCGACGTCTGGTTGCCGACGCCGTCATAGGCATACGAGGTCACGACATTGGTCGTGGAGGTCGAGCCCGTGACCGTGGAGCCGCAGGTGAAGGTCTGGGTGGCCGGGGAGGCATTCTGGAGCACGCGACACAATCGGTTCGCGGCGTCGTACGCGTACCGGGTGGTGATCGGCGTGCTCCCGCCGGCCGGGTCCGGCGCATCGACGCGGATCCGGTTGCCAATCGTGTCGTACGCATACGTCGTCGTGACGTTCGTCTCGCCGTTGGGCGTTCCGAGACCATCACAGGTTGCCGGGTTGTGCGGCACCGCGACGCCCTCGCCCGTATTCGTGCAGTTGCTGATCTGGGCGAGGACGCGTCCGGTCGCCGGATCGTATTTCGTCCGATCGACGACCCGCGCCGTCCCGTCCGCCAATGGCCGGAGGATCGCGGCCTGGCGACCAGCGTCGTCGTAGAAGTAACTCGTGGTCACGTCGTGATCGGCCTGGGTCGGTGTGGCGACGTCGTTGTCGATCCGGGTGATCAGGCGATCCGCATCGTCGTAGATCGACGTCGTCGTCCGTCCGTTGGGCCCGGTCTCCGTCGCGGTCCGACCATGGCTGTCGTACGTGAAGCTCGTCGTGACGTTCCATGTCCCATCGGGCGTGCGCGCTCCAGTACACGTCCACCAGGAACCGACCGGTGGTTGCGGGTTCGATCCCGTGTCATCGGTGCAGTTGACGATCGTGGCCAGCACCTGCCCCGTTGACGTATACGTGGTGCGCGTGACCGTACCGCGCGGGTCCTTCACCGCGAGCAGTCGGCCGCCACCGTCGTAGGCCGTGGTGGTGCTTGCCGCCGTGCCGTCGATCCGGATGAGGGTGGCGCCCGAGCCGTCATAGGTACTGCTCGACGTGACGTTGGTCGTCGTGTTGGCCGTGCCCGTCCCGGCGCAGGTCGCGGGATCCGCCGGCGGCGTCGTGCCACTGTTCGTGCAATTCGCGATCGACTGCTTGACCAGGCTGCGGACGTTGACGAACGAGCGGGCAGCGACCCCCTGCGGGTCCTTGGTGGCGATGACGTTGCCCGCGGCGTCGTAGTAGGTCACCGAGGTGACGTCCTGGCTGGGCAGGGTCGGCGTGGCAACGTCGTTGCCGATCACCGTCGTGGCGCGATTGAGCGGATCGAAGACCGTGGTGGTCACGACCCCGGCGTTATCCGTCTGGGTGACCTGATTGCCGGCTCGATCGTAGGCGAACGTCGTTGTCGATCCGTTCGCCGTGGTGGAGGTTGTCCGGCCCGTTCGGTCATACACGGTGGTCGTCGTGCCGTCCGGCGAGACGGTGCTCGTGTCCCGCCCGAGGACGTCATAGACATGGGTCGTGACCAGGTTCTGGCCGCCGGGATCGATCGCCTCCGACCCCAGACGTCCCGCCAGGTCGAAGGTTCGATCGGTGAGTTCGCCCTCCGGATTCGTG
>SCTE01000177.1 GCA_004298915.1 Chloroflexota bacterium
GGCCTGATCGGATCGCTCGCGACGTACGGCCGGATCAACAGCTACGGGTTCATCGAGACGCCCTACCGACGCGTCAAGCGGACGGTGGCCTGGGACGATCCCGACCTCCTCACGTTCGAGGCGGGTGGCGAACTTGCGGCCAAGGGCGGCGCGGTCATCCTCAAGCGCGGCGAGGCCATCAACGCGGCCGCTGCCGCGGAGCTGAAGCGCCAGAAGGCCAACGCCTTCCCGATCCGGCCGATCGTCACCAACCAGATCGAGTACCTGCCCGCCGACGAGGAGGAGCAGCACGTCGTTGCCCAGGCCAACTCGCGGCTTGATGACGAGGGCCACTTCATCGAGGAGCGCATCGCCTCCCGGTTCCGGGATGTCTTCCCCGAGGCGCGTCCCGACCAGATCGAATACATGGACGTGAGCCCGAAGCAGGTCGTGTCCGTTGCCACGGCCCTCATCCCGTTCCTCGAGCATGACGATGCCAACCGCGCCCTGATGGGCTCGAACATGCAGCGCCAGGCCGTGCCGTTGCTCGAGCCGGAGGCCCCGATCGTGGGGACCGGCATGGAGGAGCGCGCAGCGCGTGACTCCGGGCAGGTCGTCATGGCCACCCGCGCCGGCGTCGTCACGAGCGTGACCGCCGAGCGGGTCCGGGTCGAGGCCGACTCGGGCGAGCTCGACGAGTACAAGCTGCTCAAGTTCGTCCGCAGCAACCAGGGCACCTGTATCAACCAGCGACCGATCGTCGATGTCGGGCAGCGCGTCGGCGCCGGCCAGGCCATCGCCGACAGCTCATCGACGCAGAACGGCGAGCTCGCCCTCGGGCGGAACGTCCTCGTCGCGTTCATGAGTTGGGAGGGCGGCAACTACGAGGACGCGATCGTCATCAGCGATCGCCTCGTCAAGGACGACCTCTTCACCAGCATCCACATCGAGAAGCACGAGATCGAATCCCGGGACACCAAGCTCGGCCCCGAGGAGATCACCCGGGACATTCCCAACGTCGGCGAGGAATCCCTCAAGGACCTCGACGAGGAGGGCGTCGTGTACATCGGCGCCGAGGTCCGTCCGGGCGACATCCTCGTCGGCAAGATCACGCCCAAGGGCGAGACCGAGCTGACCGCCGAGGAGCGACTCCTTCGGGCCATCTTCGGCGAGAAGGCTCGCGAGGTGAAGGACAGCTCGCTGCGCCTGCCTCACGGCGAGCGTGGCAAGGTCGTCGAGATCCGCGAGTTCAGCCGGGACAACAACGACGACCTCCAGCCCGGCGTCAACCGGCTCGTGCGGGTCGCGGTCGCGCAGAAGCGCAAGATCTCGGTCGGGGACAAGATGGCCGGGCGCCATGGCAACAAGGGCGTCATCGCCAAGATCCTGCCCGCCGAGGACCTTCCCTTCCTCCCGGACGGGACGCCGGTCGACATCATCCTCAACCCGCTCGGCGTGCCGAGCCGGATGAACATCGGCCAGATCCTCGAGACCCATCTCGGATGGGCCCTCCATGCCAAGGGCGAGACGGCGGCCACCGCGGTCTTCGACGGGGCGACGGAGGAGCAGATCCGGAACGAACTGCTCGAGGCGCGTCACCAGGTCTACGGCGTCGAGACGGCCCTCCCGGAGGACGGCAAGATCGAGCTCCGTGACGGACGCACCGGCGAGCTGTTCGACCAGCCGATCACCGTCGGCTACATCTACATGCTCAAGCTCCACCACCTCGTCGAGGACAAGATCCACGCCCGGTCCACCGGTCCGTACAGCCTGATCACCCAGCAGCCGCTCGGTGGCAAGGCCCAGTTCGGTGGCCAGCGCTTCGGCGAGATGGAGGTCTGGGCGCTCGAGGCGTACGGCGCCGCGAACATCCTCCAAGAACTCCTGACCGTGAAGTCCGACGACGTCATGGGTCGCGTGCAGACGTACGAGGCCATCGTCAAGGGCGAGGAGATCCAGCCACCGCGCGTTCCAGAATCCTTCAAGGTCCTCATCAAGGAGCTCCGAAGCCTCGGGCTCAACGCCGAGATCCTCGATCACAACGACGAGGAGATCCCGTTGACCGAGGACGACGCCTCCGGTTATCTGCTCCCCGATCTCGGCGGGATCAATCTCGCCGGCTTCGAGGACTGACGAAGCACCAATTCCACGCGTTGTCGGGACCCGGCCGGCCCGACGATGCTCGCACCCGGTCCGGATCGTGCCGCTGAAGCCAGGCGGCGGCACGGAGGAGAACGATGCTCGAGGTCAACAACTTCAACGCCATCCGCATCTCGCTTGCCAGCCCCGATCAGATTCGGGAATGGTCGAAGGGTGAGGTCACGAAGCCGGAGACGATCAACTACCGGACGCTGAAGCCGGAAAAGGACGGGCTCTTCGACGAGCGCATCTTCGGTCCCACCAAGGACTGGGAGTGCTACTGCGGCAAGTACAAGCGGATTCGGTACAAGGGCATCATCTGCGACAAGTGTGGCGTCGAGGTCACCCGCTCGAAGGTTCGGCGCGAGCGGATGGGCCACATCCAGCTGGCCAGCCCGGTCAGCCACATCTGGTACTTCAAGGGCACGCCCTCGCGCCTGGGCATCCTGCTCGACATCAGCCCGCGCAACCTGGAGCGGATCCTGTACTTCGCGCTGTTCATCGTCACCGGCGTGGACGAGGACATGCGCAAGCGGCTGCTCGCGCAGCTCGAGGAGGAGGCCGCCGGTCGAGGCGGCAAGTCCGGGCAGGCGATCTCGGAGCTGGAGGATGAGCTCAAGGCCGCCATCAACCGCCAGAAGGACGAACTGACCGCGGAGCTGGCCGTCAAGAAGGCCGATCTCGAAGCGCAGCGCACGGCTCGCACCGAGGAGATCGTGGCCGCGGCCCAGGGCGTCGAAGCCCAGGTCAAGGAGCTCAAGACCGGCGTCGCCGACGAGACGATCGTCTTCGCCCCGACCGGGGAAGTCATCGTCGCGGCGGGCGAGAAGGGCGGCAAGGAAGCCCTTGCCCGCCTGCGGAGCGTCGTCTCGGCCGAGACCGAGCGGGTCAACGACGAGCTGCAGTCACGCGAGCGCGACGAGGCGACCGCGGTTGACCAGAAGGTCGCCGACCTGCGGGCCGGCATGGAAGACGCGATCCGCGCCAAGCGCGAGGAGCTGGCCGAGCAGGCCCAGGGGATGAAGGAGGACAACCGTCGCTTCCGCGACGAGCTCGACAGCCTGAAGCCCATGATGACCGTCGGTGAGACCGAGGTCCGGATGCTCGAGGAGCGCTACAACCAGCCCGGTCGCGGTCGGCTGTTCAGCGCCGGGATGGGCGCCGAGGCCGTGCGCGACATCATCAGCCGGATGGACCTCGAGGAGCTCGCCCGAACGCTTCACGTGGAGGTCCGGACGAGTTCCGGCCAGCGCCGCAAGAAGGCGATCAAGCGACTCCGCCTGATCGAGGCGTTCCGACGCTCGGGCACGCGACCCGAGTGGATGATCCTGTCGGTCCTGCCGGTCATTCCGCCCGACCTGCGACCGATGGTCCAGCTGGACGGCGGCCGCTTCGCGACCTCCGACCTGAACGACCTCTACCGCCGCGTGATCAACCGGAACAACCGGCTCAAGCGACTCCTCGAGCTCGGCGCGCCCGAGATCATCATTCGCAACGAGAAGCGGATGCTCCAGGAGGCGTGCGACGCCCTCATCGACAACGGGCGCCGCGGCCGCGCCATCGCGGGCACCGGCAACCACCGCCTGAAGTCACTGAGCGACATGCTCAAGGGCAAGCAGGGTCGGTTCCGCCAGAACCTGCTCGGGAAGCGGGTGGACTACTCCGGCCGATCGGTGATCGTCGTCGGGCCGGACCTCAAGCTCCACCAGTGCGGCCTGCCCAAGAAGATGGCGCTCGAGCTGTTCAAGCCGTTCGTCATGCGCCAGCTCGTCGAGAAGGGCTTCGCCCACAACATCAAGAGCGCCAAGCGCATCGTCGAGCGCGTCAGGCCGGAGGTCTGGGATGTCCTCGAGGAGGTCATCAAGGACCACCCGGTGCTCCTGAACCGCGCGCCCACGCTCCACCGGCTCGGCATCCAGGCGTTCATGCCGGTCCTCGTCGAGGGCTCGGCCATCCAGATCCACCCGCTCGTCTGCACCGCGTTCAACGCCGACTTCGACGGCGACCAGATGGCGGTCCACGTGCCGCTCTCGGCCGCCGCGCAGAACGAGGCGCGGACGATGATGCTCTCGACGGCCAACCTGCTGTCGCCCGCCGATGGGACGCCGGTCGTGGCGCCGACCCAGGACATGGTCCTCGGCTGCTACTACCTCACGATGGAGCGGGACACGAACCCCGCCTTCGTGCGCAGCTTCTCGGACGAGGACGAGGCGCTCTTCGCCTACGAGCTCACGGCCCGCGGCCTGACCTCGGCCAGCGAGCGCCGCGGCGAGCATGACGGCAAGGATTCCGGCATCGCCAGCCGCGTCGGACTCCACGAGCCGATCGACGTCGTCGTCCAGGCCTGGGACGAGGAGGCCGGCGCGCTTCGACCGACGAGCATGCGGACGACCGTGGGTCGGATCATCTTCAACGCCATCGTTCCGGATCGGCTCCGATTCAAGAACCAGGCGATGAAGCGGACCGAGCTCAAGCGCATCGTCGACGAGTGCTACCGGGTCCTCGGCTCCGAGGAGACCGCCCATCTCGTGGACGGGATCAAGGATGTCGGCTTCAAGTACGCCACCCGTGGCGGCATGACGATCGGCCTCTGGGACATCGTCACCCCGGATGACAAGAAGACCCGCCTGGCGTCGACCGACGGCGCCGTCATCGACATCGACAAGCAATTCTCGCGCGGCCTCATCACCGAGGACGAGCGGTACGAGCAGGTCGTCGAGCTCTGGCAGCGCACGACCAAGGACGTCTCGGATGCCATGATGGCCGGGCTTCCGGAGGACAACTCCCTCCGGATGATGACGGACTCCGGCGCCCGCGGTAACAAGGGCAACATCGGACAGCTCGGCGCGATGCGAGGCCTGATGGCCGACCCGTCGGGTCGAATCATCGATGTCCCGGTCCGGAGCAACTTCCGGGAGGGCATGTCGGTCCTCGAGTACTTCATCTCGACCCACGGCGCCCGGAAGGGCCTCGCCGACACCGCACTCCGGACGGCGGACTCGGGCTACCTGACCCGGCGCCTCGTGGACGTCGCCCAGGACGTCATCACCCGCGAGGACGACTGCCTGACGGAGGAGGGGAGCTGGATCACGGCCGCCGACACGGCCGACATGACCGGCG
>SCTE01000019.1 GCA_004298915.1 Chloroflexota bacterium
CCTGCCGCCACCCGGGGACTATGCCGTCCTGGTCGACATCGGGCCCGAGCGCTCGGATGCCAGGCCGGATGTCATGCGCATCGACGCCAACGGCACGGTCCGCCTGGTGCGGGCCTCGTTCCTCGCCACGTCCACGGCGGTGCGCGTCACGTTCGAGTCCTGAGCACGGCCCGCGGCGGGCTGCCGGCGCCCCGGAACGGCGTGCCTTGATCAAACGGGTCGCCCCTGCTACCATTCATCGGTCATACAGCAATGGAATGCATACAGTCACGTTCGCTTTCGGAGGAACGAGTGCCGCTCGCGCGGGATGAAAAGCAGGAGATCATGACCGGGTTTGCCGTCAAGGATGGCGACACCGGATCACCCGAAGTCCAGGTTGCGCTCCTCACGGGGCGGATCACCGGGCTGACGGAGCATCTTCGGAGCTTTCCCAAGGACAACCATTCGCGCCGCGGACTCCTCAAGCTCGTCGGCCAGCGCCGTCGCCTTCTCGCCTATCTCGTGAAGAAGGACAACGCACGCTACCGTGCCGTCATCGCACGGCTGGGACTTCGCCGCTAACGCCACGCCGCATCGGATCCCGGGTAAGCCCGGGATCTCGCGCATCGGGCGCCCGTCGGGCCCACCAGCAGCCAGGAACCCTCGTCGCCTCCTCCGCGAACCGGAGGAACGCCAACCCGTGTCCACTACCCTCGAAACCCAGATCGGCGGCCGAACGCTGACGATCGAGACAGGCAAGCTCGCGCGCCTCGCCGGCGGCGCCGTCACCGTCCGCTACGGCGACACCATGGTGCTCGGCACCGCCAACCGGTCCGATCCGCGACCCGGTCTCGACTTCTTCCCGTTGACCGTCGAGTTCGAGGAGCGGATGTACGCCGCGGGCAAGATCCCGGGCGGCTTCATCAAGCGCGAGGCGCGCGCGTCGGAGGCGGCCACGCTGGCCGCTCGCCTGACGGACCGGCCGATCCGGCCGCTCTTTCCCGAGGGCTACAAGGACGACATCCAGCTCGTCATCACCGTCCTCTCGACGGACCAGGAGAACGAGCCCGACGTCATCGGCACGGTCGCGGCATCGGCGGCCCTGACCATCAGCGAGATCCCGTTCAGCGGGCCCGTCGGGGCCGTCCGGATCGGGCGGATCGACGGTGAGTTCGTCGTCAACCCCACCTTCAGCCAGCTGGCCGACTCCGAGCTCGACCTCATCGTCTCGGGCACCCGCGACGCGATCATGATGGTCGAGGCCGGGGCGAAGCTCCTCCCCGAGGACGTCATGGCCGAGGCCATCCTCTTCGGGCACAGGGCCCTCCAGCCCCTCATCGACATCCAGCTCGAGCTCCAGAAGCTCGTCGGCAAGGCCAAGAGCACGCCGTTCCTCGAGGCCGGCACGGGCTCCGTCATCGAATTCGGCCAGGCGGTCGAGGCTGGTGAAGAGCTTGTCGTCATCGACGTCGAGACGACCGGGACGGACCCGAAGATGGCGGATCTCGTCGAGATCGCCGCCGTCAAGGTCAAGGGCGGCAAGATCACCGATCGGTGGTCCACGCTCGTGAACCCGGGACGCCCGATCGTCGGCAACCAGATGCACGGCATCAAGGACGCGGACGTCAAGAAGGCGCCGAGCCCCGCGGAAGCTGCCAAGCAGGCGCTCAAGTTCATCGGCAAGTCAAGGGTCGTCGGCCACTCGGTCGGGTTCGACCTCGGCTTCCTCGAGGCGGCGCTGGCTGACGGCACGCACTTCGAGGCGGGTTCCTACTTCGACACCCTGACGATCGCCCGCGAGGGTTACCCGGACCTCGAGAACTACAAGCTCGAGACCCTCTCGCGGTTCTTCGGCATCGAGCTGGCCCAGGCGCATCGCGCAGGACCGGATGCCGAGGCCACCGCCAACCTCCTGATCTGGTTCGGGAACGACCTTCCGGGGCGCCTGAAGGCGCTTCGCGAGGGGATCGCCGCCTCCATCCGGGCCACCCGCTCGGGCGGGGACAGCAAGGCGCTCGCCGAGGCCGCTCGCCGCGAGGCGCGGGTCAGCAAGAACCTGTTCAGCCTGACCAACAAGAAGGTCGCCCGCCAGCTGGCCCTCGACGAGGGCATCCGGATGGACGGCCGTGGCCTCACGGAGCTTCGCCAGATCTCGGTCGATGTCGGCGTCCTGCCGCGTGCCCATGGGTCCGGCCTGTTCACCCGCGGTGAGACCCAGGTCCTGACCGTCGCCACGCTCGGATCGTCCTCGGATGTCCAGCGGATCGACACGATCAGCCCGAAGACCGAGAAGAAGTACATCCACCACTACAACTTCCCGCCCTATTCCACGGGCGAGAACAAGCCGATGCGCGGCCCCAGCCGTCGTGACATCGGACACGGAAACCTGGCCGAGCGGGCGCTCGTGCCGGTCCTCCCGTCCCACGAGGACTTCCCGTACGTCATCCGCCTCGTGTCCGAGTGCATGTCGTCCAACGGCTCCACCTCGATGGCGTCCACCTGCGGCTCGACCCTCGCGCTCATGGATGCCGGCGTGCCGATCTCGGCTCCCGTCGCCGGCGCGGCGATGGGCCTGATCAGCGAGCCGGACGGCCGGTTCGTCGTCCTGACCGACATCCTCGGCAAGGAAGACTCGGTCGGCGACATGGACTTCAAGGTGACCGGTACGCGGGACGGCATCACCGCCCTGCAGATGGACATCAAGGTCCAGGGCATCAACGAGGCGATCATCCGGGACGGCCTCAAGCAGGCCCTCGCGGCCCGCCTCGAGATCCTCGACAAGATGACCTCGGTCATGCCGGAAGCCCGTGGCCAGATGAGCGACTTCGCGCCGCGCATCACCACGATCAAGATCAACCCGGAGAAGATCCGCGAGATCATCGGCAAGGGCGGATCGATGATCCGCAAGATCCAGGAAGAGACCCAGACCGAGATCAACGTCGAGGACGACGGCACGGTCGAGATCGCCGCGGTGAGCGGCGAGAACTCACGCAAGGCGATCCAGTGGATCGAGAGCCTCACCCGTGAGGTCGAAGTCGGCGCCCTGTACCTCGGCAAGGTCACCCGGATCATGGGCTTCGGCGCCTTCGTCGAGATCCTGCCGGGCAAGGAAGGCCTCGTCCGGATTGGCGAGCTCGCCGACTACCACGTACCGACCGTCGAGGACGTCGTGAGCGTCGGGGACGAAGTCATGGTCGTCGTCATCGAGGTCGACCGGCAGGGACGGGTCAACCTGTCCCGCAAGGCCGCGATGCAGCGACACCTGGCCAAGGATCCCGCCTGACCCTGGCTTCTGGACCACGGGGCTCCTCGGCGGCGCGTCGGGGAGCCCTCGCGGAGCTCGGCGGGGAGGAGCCCAAAGCGACGTCCAGCGAGTCGCCGGGTGAGGGGCCGCGCAACCCGCTGCTATACTCCGGCCGTGCCCGCATGATCAGAATCCCCCGCGGAGCCATGCCCGGATGAGCGACCGAACCCCCCTCACCGTCGCGGTCGTCGGCGCCACCGGCGTCGTCGGTCGAACGATGGTCCAGGTCCTTGCCGAACGGGACTTCCCGATCGGCGAGCTGCGGCTGCTCGCCTCAGGCCGATCGGCCGGACGGACGGTCTCGGCCGCGGGCCGGACCCTGGAGGTCCTCGAGGCCACGCCCGATGCGTTCGGCGGGGTTGACATCGCCCTGTTCAGTGCCGGCGGCGACATCTCGACCGCGCTGGCGCCCGAGGCGGCCGCGCGCGGCGCGACGGTCATCGACAACTCCTCGGCCTGGCGAATGGATCCGGCGGTGCCACTGGTGGTCAGCCAGGTCAATCCGGACGACCTGGCCTGGCATGAGGGGATCATCGCCAACCCGAACTGCTCCACGATGCAGCTCGCGCCGGTCCTCATGGCCCTCCGGGATGCCGTGGGGCTGGAGCGCGTGGTCGTCGACACGTATCAGTCGGTGTCCGGCACGGGGGCCGACGCGCTGGTCGAGCTGGAGGGCCAGGTGCGCGCCCATGTCGCGGGCGAGCCCATGGAGGCGTCCGTCTATCCGCATCCGATCGCCTTCAACGCCCTGCCCGAGATCGACGTCTTCCTGCCCGATGGATCCACGAAGGAGGAGTGGAAGGTCGTTGCCGAGAGCCGCAAGATCCTCCACCTTCCCGGCCTCCGCGTGGCCTGCACCGCCGTGCGGGTGCCGGTCTTCGTCAGCCACTCGGAAGCCGTCCATGTCGAGACGACGCGGCCGATCACGCCCGAACGGGCGCGGGCGCTGTTCGCCTCGGTGCCGGGCGTGATCGTCGAGGACGATCCGGCTCGGCACGGCTATCCGCTCGCGACCCGCGCGGCCGGGCGCGACGAGATCTTCGTCGGCCGCGTCCGCCAGGACGCCTCGATCGCCGACGGGCGCGGCCTGTCGATGTGGGTCGTCTCCGACAACCTGCGCAAGGGCGCCGCGACCAACGCCGTCGAGCTGGCCGAAGTGCTCGTGGAGCGCGGCTGGGTTCGAGCCTCGGCCCGTCGTGCGGCCAGCGAGGCGCGCGCGTGACGTCAGCCGAGCGCCAGGCGGCGCTCGAGGCGATCGCCGCCGAGGTGAAATCCTGCACGCGCTGCCGCCTGCACGCCGGCCGGATCAAGGCCGTGCCGGGTGAGGGCCACCCGGATACCGAGGTCGTCTTCGTCGGCGAGGGCCCCGGGCAGAACGAGGATCGAGCCGGGCGGCCCTTCGTGGGCCGGGCCGGCGACCTCCTCGTCCGGATGCTCGGTACCGTGGGCTGGAAGCGCGACGAGGTCTTCATCACCAATGTCGTGAAGTGCCGACCGCCCGACAATCGGGACCCGGAGCCCGATGAGATCGAGGCCTGCCGTCCCTATCTCGAGCGCCAGTTGGCGGTCATCGACCCCGCGCTCATCGTGACGCTCGGCCGGCACTCGATGGGCCGGTTCATTCCCGGCGCCAAGATCAGCCAGATCCACGGCACGACCCGCCCGGTCGATCCATCCACGGGCGCCAGTTCGGCGATGGTCTTCGCGATGTATCACCCGGCCGCAGCACTTCGCTCCTCGGATGTCGAGCGCCAGAGCTTCGAGGACGCGGCGGCGATCCCGGTCGCCCTCCTTGACGCCCGGCGACGGCGGGCCGAGCTCGCGCGCGCCGTCCCGGCACCGGCCACCCCGCCGGGCGACACGAACGCACCCCTGACCGCCGGCTCCATGCCGGCAGCATCCCTCGAATCCACCACGACAAACGCGGCGCCCGAGGCGCCGACCCTATTCTGAACGGACCACGCACCATGCCCAAACGCACCAAACCCCAATCCGAAGGCACGCCCCTCCGCATCATCCCGCTTGGCGGGGTGGGGGAGATCGGCAAGAACATGTACGTCTTCGAGTACGGCGACGACATCGTCGTCATCGACTGCGGCCTCATGTTCCCCGACGAGGAGATGTTCGGCATCGACCTCGTCATCCCGGACATCACCTACCTCAAGGAACGCCGCGCCAACGTCAAGGCGTTCATCATCACCCATGCCCACGAGGACCACGTCGGCGCCCTGCCGTACGTCCTGCCCGAATTCCCGGGCGTGCCCGTCTACGCATCGAAGCTCGCCCGCGGCCTGCTCGGCAACAAGGTCAAGGAGCACAAGCTCCACAACAACCCGCTCGTCCCGCTCGAGCCGGGCGACGAGATCCAGATCGGGCCATTTGGCGTGGCGCCGTTCCGGATCGGCCACTCGATCCCCGATGCGATGGGGATCGCCCTGCGAACCCCGGTCGGCGTCGTCGTCCACACGGGCGACTTCAAGTTCGACCACACGCCCGTCGACGGGCGGCTGTCCGACTTCCACATCCTCGCCCGGTTCGGCGAGGAGGGCGTGATCTGCCTGCTGTCCGACTCGACCCGAGCCGAGAACCCCGGCTACACGCCGTCGGAGCGGACGGTTGGCGAGGCGTTCCGCGAGATCATGGAGCCCCTCGACGGGCGGGTGATCGTTGCCACGTTCGCGAGCAACATCGCCCGCGTCCAGCAGGTGCTCGATGCCGCCGAGACGTTCGGTCGCAAGGTGACCGTCATCGGACGCTCGATGGAGCAGAACTTCCGGATCGCGACCGACCTCGGCTACCTGACCCACGCCCCGGGCATGATCGTCCCGAAGGATCGCCTCAACGAGATCCCCGACGACAAGCTCGTGATCTGCACGACCGGCGCCCAGGGCGAGCCCATGGCGGGCCTCGCCCGAATGGCCAACCGCGACCATCGGTTCGTCGAGATCAAGACCGGTGACACGGTCATCGTGAGCGCCAGCCCGATCCCCGGGAACGAGGAATACGTCAGTCGAACGATTGACAACCTGTTCAAGGCCGGCGCCAATGTCTTCTATCACACGATCAAGCGCGCACACGTGTCGGGTCATGCGAGCCAGGAAGAGCTCAAGCTGATGCTGGGCCTCACGAAGCCGAAGCACTTCATCCCGATCCATGGGGAGTTCCGGATGCAGGTCCAGCACGGGCGCCTTGCGATCGAGACCGGCGTCGAACCCGAGAACGTGTTCATCATCGAGAACGGCCAGCCGATCGAGTTCCTGGCCGACGGGACGGCCCGCCGGGCCACGCCGGTGACCGCCGGGTACGTCTTCGTCGACGGGCTGTCGGTCGGCGACGTCGGCGAGATCGTGCTGCGCGACCGCCGGGCCCTGGCCAACGACGGCATGTTCATGATCGTGGTCACGGTCGACAAGCAGACCGGGTCCGTGATCGGTCGGCCGGAGATCATCACCCGGGGCTTCATCCACGGCGCGGAACACGATCGGGTCATCGAGCAGGCGCTCGAGCGGGTGATCAAGTCCGTCGAGACGCCGGGTGACCACATCAGCGAGATCGCTCTCCTCAAGACCCAGATCAAGGAAGGCGTGTCGCGCTTCCTGTACGAGCAGACGAAGCGTCGCCCGATGGTCTTCCCCGTGGTCGTCGAGGTCTGACGATGGCAACCCGCCGACGATCGGCTCCCCGCCGCACCCGCCGACGGTCCGGATTCTCGGTTCCTGCGTTCAACCTGCCCCCGATCAACCCGGAGGTCGCCCGCTCGATCATCGGGATCGTCCTCCTCGTGCTCGGCGCAGTGACGCTGATCGCCCTGGTCCTGCCGGGGCAGGGCCGGCTGACCGACTGGTGGATCGGTTCCGTCGGTCCGTGGTTCGGAAGCCTCCGCTGGCTCCTGCCGTTCCTCTTGCTCGGCGGCGGCTGGTACCTGGAGTGGGGTCCCGGGACGCGGCCCCAGTCGGGCTGGGGGGTCACCATCGTCGGGTTGCTGCTGGCCTACGTCGCGCTCCTCGGTGCGGTCCAGGTGACCGCCCTCTGGAGTGGCGGACGGCTCGGGCGATTCTTCGCCGACCTCCTCGTGGATCCGCTCACGGCGCCCGGCGCATTCGTGCTGCTCGTGGCCATCGCCGCGGTCGGGGTGATGCTCGCCTTCAACCTGCCCCTGCGCGACCTCGTTCGCCCCGGGACACGGGTCGCCCGATGGCTCGGGACGACGGTCTCGGCCTCCATGCAGCGCGAGGGCCGCCCCAGCGCGGCCGGAGGCGACGCGGGGGCACCCACCAGCCGGACCGAACGGGCAGCCGCGGCTCGTGCCGCGACCCGCGCAGGCCGTGCCGCGATCTCGAGCGCGCCGTCGAACGGACAGACCGGCATCTGGGGCGGCGACGATCCCGATCGGATCCCGGCCGGCGTCCCGTCGCAGGCGCAGACATCGAACACGTTCGCCCCGCCGCGCTCGCTCGGGGGCCCGGCGCCGGCTCCGTCGGTCGGGAACGGCCCAGCCGCGACGGCCCGGCCGCTCCGCGACCCGGACGACATCACCGATGCCTCCGATTCGCCACCGACCGTCGAGAAGCGGGAGTACGTGCTGCCGCCCCTGGAACTGCTCGACGCCACGATCGTCCCGCTCGTCGTCGGCGGCGACGACGCGATCCATCGCCGGAACGAGGAGATCATCGTCAAGAAGCTCGCGAGCTTCGACATCCCGGCCCAGATCATCGGCCGCAACGCCGGCCCGGTGGTGACCCAGTACGAGGTCCAGCCGGCCCCGCACGTCAAGGTCAGCCGGATCGAGGGCCTCGCCGACGACCTGGCAATGGCCCTCGCCGCGCGATCCCTCCGGATCGAAGCCCCGATCCCCGGCAAGAGCGCGGTCGGCATCGAGGTCCCCAACGAGGACTTCAACGTCGTGACCCTCCGGGGGATCCTCGAATCGGTCGATTTCACGAGCAACGCGACGTCCCGGCTGACGTTTGCCCTGGGACGCGACGTCGCCGGCCGTGCCCAGGCCGTCGACCTCGCCAAGATGCCCCACCTGCTCATCGCCGGGGCAACCGGTTCCGGCAAGAGCGTCATGGTTAATGCGGTCATCACGAGCCTGCTCTGCAACTCGACCCCGGATGACGTCCGGATGATCCTCATGGACCTCAAGCGGGTCGAGCTGGCGTCCTACAACGGCCTGCCGCACCTGCTGGTGCCCGTCATCACCGAGCCCGATCGGGCCAAGTCCGCGCTCAAGTGGGCGGTCAACGAGATGGAGGGCCGGTATCGCCGGTTCGCCGGGGCGACGGCTCGCAACATCCGCGGCTACAACGAGACCCGGGCCGACCCCGAGGACCGGATGCCGTACATCGTGATCGTCATCGACGAGCTCGCCGACCTCATGATGCGGGAAGGGAAGAACGTCGAGGATCCCATCGTCCGGCTCGCCCAGAAGGCGCGCGCGACGGGTATCCACATGGTCCTCGCGACCCAGCGCCCGTCGGTGAACGTCGTGACCGGCCTCATCAAGGCGAACTTCCCGAGCCGGATCGCGTTCGCGATGGCCTCCCAGATCGATTCCCGGACGATCCTCGATGCACCCGGCGCCGAGGACCTCATCGGGCGCGGCGACATGCTCTACCAGCCCTCGGACGCGCCGCGCCCGATGCGCCACCAGGGCGTGTTCGTATCCGATGCCGAGATCGCCCGGGTGACCCAGCACTGGTTCGACCAGATCGACGACCCGCACTACGACATGGCGATCATCGAATCGGACGAGGATTCGACCGGAACGGCCGAACCGATCTCCGACCAGGACGCGGATCGGCTCCTCCCGGACGCCATCAACGTGATCCGGGAGTACGATCGAGCCTCGGCCTCGCTCCTGCAGCGGCG
>SCTE01000178.1 GCA_004298915.1 Chloroflexota bacterium
GGTACCGACTGACCTTCCTCGGTGACCCCGGGGGCGCGGCCTCGCCGCTGCCTTCGGGGTCTCCTGCTGTTCGGACAGCGGCGCGCTTCCGACGCGGGCATCCGAGGCCTCCGGATGGGCACAGGACCTCGCCTGCCCGGCGTCAGCCGCAGAAGCGCCGCACGGCGTCGTACAGGACCGGCAGGCCCCAGCGCAAGGCGTCGAGCCCGACGCGCTCGTCAACCCCGTGATACCGCTCGAGGTAGGCCTCGCCCGGATCGAGCTTGAGCGGTGAGAATCCGTAGGCCGGGACGCCCAGACGGGCGAGCGACTTGTTGTCGGTCGAGAACGGCGCCATGACCGGGAGCGGGATCCCGTCCGGATCATGGTCACGAACCGCCTGCTCGAGGACCCGGTAGAGGGGCGCGTCGGCGGGCGCGACGATGGCTGGCGCGGCGGTCACGAGCTCGATGTCGCAGACCGAGGCGAGATCCGGGCCCAGCCGATCGATGACCTCGGCCCGCATCGCCGCCTCGTCCGTGCCCGGCAGGAGCCGGCAGTCCAGCTCCATCGTGGCCTCGCCCGGGATCACGTTGTACTTGACCCCGGCGTGGACGATGTTCGGGGAGATCGTGTCCCGAACGAGTGCCCTCGCAGCCCTTGCGTACACCGGTGCGCACAGGCGGTCGATGGCCGCCTCTGCCCGGTCGGCATCGCCATCGGCGATGGCCCGTAACAGCGTTGCCGCATCGCCACCGAGCGCCTCGGCTGCGCCATTGAAGAAGTCCCGCATCACGTCGGTGACCCGTGGCGCGCCCGGTGCCGAGAGCCGCTTGATCGCCTCCGCCGCCAGCACGGCCGCATTGTCCGGTCGGGGCATCGAGCCGTGACCCCAGGTTCCGTGGACCGTGATGCGGTAGACCGCGTAGCCCTTCTCCGCGACCTGGATCGGATACAGGCGCCGGCCCCCGATGTCGAGGCTGACAGCCCCGGATTCGTTGAGCGCGCCCGCGGCCAGAAGGTGTTCCGGGTGGTGGTCCACCAGCCAGCCTGCGCCATCGAGGCCCCCGGCCTCCTCGTCGGCGGTCACGGCCAGGAGGAGGTCACGTCGCAGGCCCGGTATCGGCTCGGTGGCCGGATCCCGTCCATCCGCGGCGGCCTCCTCGGCAAGCAGCCGGAAGACCTCGACCTCCATCGCGACCAGGTCCTTCATGTCCACGGCTCCCCGCCCATAGACGTAACCGTCGACGATCGCACCACTGAACGGCCCCTGGGTCCAGCGATCCGGCGGGGCGGGCACGACGTCGAGGTGCGAGAGCAGGAGGAGCGGCTCGCCGCCCGAGCCGTCGCCCCGCAATCGGGCCACCACGGACCCTCGGCCGGGAGCGGGCTCGTAGATCGTGGACGGGATCCCGGACGCCGCCAGCCAGTCACGGATGCGCCGGGCGGCTTCGAGCTCCGGGCCTGGAGGGTCGGGCGGATTGACCGACGGGATGCGGATGAGGCCGCGCAGCGTCGCGACGAGGCGCTGATGGGCCTGGTCCCAGCGATCCGGGCCGATGGCCGCGCTCGGCCGGTCCGATCCGGGCGGCTGGATCAAACCGTGTACCCGAGGAGTGCCGCGGCGATTCCGACGACGAAGCCGGCAAGAACGAGGACCACCACCATGC
>SCTE01000179.1 GCA_004298915.1 Chloroflexota bacterium
CGCGGTCCACATCCTGTCGAACTACTTCAAGCACAAGCACCTCGAGGACCTCGTGGTCGTGACCGACCTCGGGTTCGCGAAGCGCGCCCGGGCCTTCGCCGAGTTCCTCGATGCGCCGCTGGCGATCATCGAGAAGCGCCGCGTCGGCAACCTCGACCGCGCCGAGCTGATGAATGTCATCGGTGACGTCCGTGGCCGTCGGGCGATCATCGTCGATGACGAGATCGACACGGCCGGCACGCTGTCCGAGACGGTCCGCGCGCTCGAGCGTGAGGGGGTGACCGAGATCTACGCGTGTGCCACCCACGGGATCCTGTCCGATCCCGCGATCGAGCGGATTGCCGGCTCCTCGCTCCGCGAAGTCGTCCTGACCGACACGGTGCCGCTGCCGATGGCCAAGCGCATCCCGCAGATCACGACGCTCTCGATCGCGCCGCTGATCGGCGAGGCGATCAAGCGGATCCACCGTGGCGAGTCGGTCGGGGCCCTGTTCAGCAGCGAGGTAGAGTTCACCCAGGAGATGCTGCTCTGGGAGGACGGCGTCGCCAGGAAGCTCGATACGCGCAACGAGCCGGATCACGATCCAGGCAATGACCAGTCGGCACAGGCAGGATGAGCGCAGCCAGGGCAGGAGATCGATGAGCCTCCAACTCCACCGACCGGACGGCAAGGGCGGGCTCGAGCCGCGCCCCGTCGTCGAACAGGACTATCGGCGCCAGCTGAAATCGGGCCGCTGGGGAGTCGCCCTGGGCAAGGGCCGCCTGCCGATGCTCGCGAACCCGGAGATGAACCCGACGAGCGTCACGCGATCGATCGCGTTCTGGGCGTTCCTGGCGGCGGCGACCTTCGGATTGCTCGTGGTCGGCTACGGCACCGGCTTCTGGAGCCTCGCCCGCTGACCGACCTGGCGCCGCGAAATCCGAGCGTGAAAAATCCAGCCGGCGATGACCCGATCGCGCTGCTCGCTGCCCGGTCAGGCTCGATTCGCCGGCACCTCGGCTAGACTGCATCGGCCATGCTGGGATTTCTGTCGCGCTTCGTTGACTCGAACGATCGAGAGCTGAAGCGCATCCAACCATTCGTCGACGCAGCCAACGCGCTCGAGCCCGAGATCCAGGCGCTCTCCGACGCGGAGATTCGCGCCCGCTTCACGGCGCTCCGGGCCGAGATCCTCGACGCCGCCGTTCCGGACGAGCCAACGGACGACGAGCTCCATCACCCGGAGATCGAGCGGCGACGCGAACTCGCCAAGGCGCGCCGCAAGGCGGAGAACGCCCGCCTCCAGGCGGCCATGGACGAGATCCTCCCCGATGTCTTCGCCATGGGCCGCGAGGCGATGCGCCGGACGCTCGGGATGCGCCAGTACGACGTCCAGCTCCTGGGCGGCGTCGTGCTCCACCAGGGAAAGATCGCCGAGATGAAGACCGGCGAGGGCAAGACGTTCCTGCCGACGCTCGCGGCTGCCCTCAACGCGATGGCCGGGCGCGGGGTCCACATCGTGACGGTCAACGACTATCTGGCACGGCGCGACCCCCAGTGGATGGGCCCCGTCTTCCACTTCCTGGGCCTGTCGGTCGGGATGATCACCCACGACGCCTCGTTCCTGTTCGAGCCGGGGTACCCGACCAACGACGAGCGGCTTATCAACCTGAAGCCCGTCACGCGACGCGAGGCCTACGCGGCCGACATCACCTACGGCACGAACAACGAGTTCGGGTTCGACTACCTGCGCGACAATATGGTCACGGAGCTCGACCAGCGCGTCCAGCGCGAGCGCTTCTTCGGGATCGTGGACGAGGTCGACAACATCCTCATCGACGAGGCCCGGACGCCGCTCATCATCAGCGGCCAGGCCGAGGAATCCGGTGACCTGTACTACCAGTTCGCGCGCCTGGTTCCGCGCCTCCAGGGTCGCGAAGAGAATGCCGAGGAGGGCGGTGACTATTTCATCGACCTCAAGGACCGGGCGGTCTCCCCGACCGAGGAGGGCATCGACAAGATCGAGAAGCTCCTCGGCATCGACAACCTGTTCGATGCCGACCCGCGCCTGGCCCGCCACTTCGAGCAGGCGCTCCGTGCCCACGCCCTGTACAAGCGCGATCGCGACTACATCGTCAAGGACGGCGAGATCGTAATCGTCGACGAGTTCACCGGTCGCCAGATGCCGGGCCGGCGATGGAGCGAAGGCCTTCACCAGGCGGTCGAGGCCAAGGAGGGCCTGCGCGTCCAGCGCGAATCCGTGACCCTCGCGACCATCACCTTCCAGAACTACTTCCGCCTCTACGACAAGCTCGCCGGCATGACCGGCACGGCGATGACGGAGGCGGAGGAGTTCCACAAGATCTACCAGCTCGAAGTCGTCGCGATCCCGACCCACCGGCCGATGATCCGCGAGGACGGGACCGATCTCGTCTACCGGAACGAGGACGGCAAATTCCGAGCAGTCATCGACGAGATCGAGGAGATGCGCGCGGCCGGGCGACCGGTCCTCGTCGGCACCGTTTCGGTCGAGACGTCCGAGCGACTGGGTGAACTCCTCAAACGCCGCGGCGTGGCCCACGAGGTCCTCAACGCCAAGTTCCACGAGAAGGAATCGCAGATCGTCGCCCAGGCCGGGCGGAGCGGAGCCGTCACGATCGCGACGAACATGGCCGGTCGCGGCACGGACATCCTCCTCGGCGGCAATCCGGCGGGCCTGGCCTCGGACCTGCTCCACCAGCGCGGCCTCAACCCGGCCGAGGTGGACAAGGCGACCTACGACGCGGCGTTTGCCGAGGCCAAGGCGATCACCGACGCGGACCACGAGAAGGTCGTTGCCGCCGGCGGACTGCACATCATCGGAACCGAACGGCACGACAGCCGCCGGATCGACAACCAGCTCCGAGGCCGGGCCGGTCGCCAGGGCGATCCGGGCTCGACGCGGTTCTACCTCTCGCTCGACGACGACCTGATGAAGCGTTTCGCGTCCGAGCGGGTCACCTCGATCATGGAGCGCCTCGGCCTCGACGACGACACGTACATCGAATCCGGGATCGTCGGCAAGACCATCGAGAGTGCCCAGTCCCGGGTCGAGGGGTTCAACTTCGATATCCGAAAGCGCGTCGTCGAATTCGACGACGTCATCAACCGTCAGCGCGAGACGATCTACGCCGAGCGCGACAAGGTGCTCCGGAACGAGGACCTGACGGACACGGTCCGGGCCTTCCTCGAGGAGGAGATCGAGGTCCTCGTCGACAGCCACCTCGGCCCGTCGATCGAATCGTGGGGCATGGAAGGCCTCATCGAGGCGCTCAAGCGGATGGGCGTCGGGCCGGAGGACGTGACCGAGGACGAGCTCTGGGACCTCCGCTCGACCGAGGCGGTCCAGGCGCGATTGCTGGAGGTCGTCCACGACAAGCTCGCGGCCAAGGAAGCCGAGGTCGGCGAGGAATGGTCGATGGTCGAGCGGTTCGTCCTCCTCCGGACCATCGATTCCCTGTGGGTGGAGCATCTGACCGAGATCGACGACATGCGCCGGGGGATCGGCCTTCGCGGGTATGCCCAGGAGGATCCCCTCAACGCGTTCCGCAAGGAGGCGTTCCGCCTGTACGAGGAGCTCGGGGGCTTCATCCGCCACCAGGTGGCGAGCACGATCTTCAGGGTCACGATCAACCGTCAGCCCGCACCGCCAACCGGCGCGTTTCCGATGTCGGGCCCGGGCCAGGCGGCCCGGAGCGTTGGTGCGGGCTCAGGGGTCGCAGGCCAGATCTCTGCCGCGGCTCGATCGTCCGCGGGTGGCGGGGTCGCGACCGGGACCTCGGCGGCCGGGTCCGGCATTGCCGGGTCCGGCATTGCCGGGGCAGGCATGGCCGGGGCACGACCGGCGATCGGGGGATCGTCCCCGCAGGCACGCCCCGGCTACACGCCGACCGGCGCGAAGATCGGGCGCAACGATCCCTGCTGGTGTGGATCCGGGATGAAGTACAAGAAGTGTCACGGTCGTTGAACCGGCCGGACGGCTGAGCGCGGCGCCGAGCCGCATGGCCCACGTCGGTCGCATCCTCGTCAGCACGCTCGTGGGCATCGCGCTGCTCACCGGCTGGACGGCGTTCCGGATCCAGGAACAGGGCGACACCGACGAGCGGCGGCCGGCTGATGCGATCGTCGTCCTCGGGGC
>SCTE01000180.1 GCA_004298915.1 Chloroflexota bacterium
TGACTCGGGATTACCTACCGATGCCACGAACCGGCCAGCGACGACCAGTTCGACGCCACCGGACGCAGCCGGAGACCTGATGACCACCACCCGCGAGCTCGTAGCCGACCGCCGCGACCAGTACGCGTTCCACGACGACATCGTCTACCTCAAGGAGACGAAGCGCGGGATCACGCGCGAGACGGTCGAAGAGATCAGCAGGTTCAAGAACGAGCCCGAGTGGATGCTCGCCTCCCGCCTTCGCGCCTACGACCATTTCCTGAAGCGCCCGATGCCGCTCTGGACCGATGGGCTCGACAAGATCGACTTCGACAAGATCGTCTACTACCGGAAGCCGTCCGAGCGCGAAGAGAAGTCGTGGGACGACGTGCCCGACCAGATCAAGGCGACCTTCGAGAAGCTCGGGATTCCCGAGGCGGAGCGCAAGTTCCTGGCCGGCGTCGGGGCCCAGTACGACAGCGAGGTCGTGTACCACTCCGTGAAGGAAGAGCTGTCGAAGCTCGGGGTCGTGTTCATGGGCACGGACCAGGCCCTCATCGAGTATCCGGAGATCTTCCGCAAGTACTACGGCACCGTCGTCCCGCACGAGGACAACAAGTTCTCCGCCCTCAACGGCGCGGTCTGGTCCGGCGGCTCGTTCGTCTACGTCCCGAAGGGCGTCGAGGTTCCGCTCCCACTCCAGGCCTACTTCCGGATCAACGGCGAGAACACCGGCCAGTTCGAGCGGACGCTGATCGTGGTCGACGAAGGCGCGAAGGTTCACTACATCGAGGGCTGCACCGCACCGATCTACGCCACCGATTCGCTCCATGTGGCGGTGGTCGAAGTCGTGGCGCTGCCCGGCTCGCAGGTCCGTTACACCACGATCCAGAACTGGTCGAACGACGTCTACAACCTTGTCACCAAGCGGGCCCACGCTCACACCGGCGCCAAGGTCGAGTGGATCGACGCGAACACCGGCTCGCGCAAGACCGTCAAGTTCCCCAGCATCTACCTCCGCGGCGAGGGCGCCAGCGCCGACATCATCTCGGTCGCTGTGGCGGGCAAGGGCCAGCACCAGGACACCGGGGCGAAGGCGGTCCACCTCGCCCCGAACACGACGTCCCGGATCGTGTCGAAGTCCGTCTCCAAGGACGGCGGCCGGGCCACCTACCGTGGCCACCTCAAGGTCGCGCCCGGCGCCACCGGCGTGGTCGCGTCGGTTCGATGTGACGCGCTCATGCTCGACGACCAGAGCCGGAGCGACACGTACCCGTACATCGACATCCAGGAAGACGACACGACGATGACCCACGAGGCCACCGTCGGCAAGATCAGCGCCGACCAGATCTTCTACCTGATGAGCCGCGGGCTGACCGAGAACGAGGCGCAGAACCTGGTCATCCAAGGCTTCCTCGAGGTCTTCACCAAGGAACTGCCGATGGAGTACGCCATCGAGTTCAACCGCCTCGTGAAGCTCGAGATGGAGGGTTCGCTCGGGTGACGCCCGAGCGAAC
>SCTE01000181.1 GCA_004298915.1 Chloroflexota bacterium
CTTGCCTTCTCGCTCGCGTTCGTCGTGGCCGCCAACACACAGGCCGCCGGTCCCGACGTTGCGCCGATCGCAGCGCTCTATATCCCCGTGGTCGCCATGGCGGCGGCGATCGGGACCCGCGGCGCCCTCGTGGCCGCCGGAGCCGGGGTGCTGGTGACGATTGCCCCGATCCTCCTGCCCGGCTTCTCTGACGGGGCGAGGCACGAGGCCCTCGCGATGGTCGCTGCCGAGGTCGTCCTGGCCATCGGGAGTCGGCGCGTCGTGGCTTCGATGGAGCGAGCCGTCGAACGCGCGCAGGAGGCGCACGCGCGGGAGCGGCGTCGGACCCGCCAGTTCAGCGCGGTGGAATCCGTCGGCCGGTTGCTCGCCCGCGAGGGTCCACGCGGCGACGTCCTCGGCACGGTGATGGAGATCCTCGAGACGACGTTCGGGTATCGGTACCCATCGGTCTACCTCTGGGACGGTGCCGCGCTCCAGCTCGGGGCCCAGCGAAACTATGCGAACCCCATCCAGACGTTCGACATCCAGCGCGGCGTGATCGGGCGGGTGGCGCGGACCCTCGAGCCGGCCTTCGTCCGCGATGTCGCGGCCGATCTGAACTACGAATCGGCCGACCCGGCCGTCAACGCCGAGATCAGCGTCCCGCTCGTCAGCGGCGCGAGACTCCTCGGCGTGCTCAATGTCGAGTCGAATTCCGCGCGTCAACTCGACGACGACGACTTCGCGACCATGCAGATCGTCGGAGACCGCCTGTCCGCCGCGCTGGCGCTCGGCCACGAACGGGTCAAGCTCGCCGAGCGAGCCGAACTGCTCGTCCGCCTGTCGGACCTGTCGGCAAAGCTCAACGGCACCATCGATCCGGCGGGACTGCACGACCTGGTCGCCACGGGCGTGGCGGGCGTGATCGACGCCACGATGGTCGCGCTCATCCTCGCCGAGCCCGGGTCGGACGAGTTCCGGACCGAGCGGATCGTGGGCGGGGATCCATCGCTCAACGGCATCCGGATCCTGCCCGGTGAAGGCGTTGCCGGGCGCGCCATCGAATCGGGTCGACTGGTCATCGACGACCGGCTCGATCGCTCGCGATTCCCCAAGGCTGCCGGGGCGGCCCGGATCCCCGACCTCGTCGCGGCCATGGCGGTCCCCCTGATGCGCGACGGCAGGGCGTTCGGCGCCATCTCATGGCTTCGCGGAGACGTTTCGAGGCCGTACAGTCCCGAGGAGCAGGAGGTGGCCGGGCTGCTCGGCGTCCAGGTGTCGCTGGCCCTCGTCAACCAGCGACTTCTGACCGATGCTCGCGAGGCCGCGGTGACCGATCCGCTGACCGGCCTGCACAACCGGAGGTTCTTCGATACCACGATGACCCAGCTCGTCGCGGCCCGAGAGCGTCAGCCTGCCGATCAGCGTCAGCCGCTGTCTGCCGTCATGTTCGACCTCGACCACTTCGGCCAGGTGAACAAGCTTCATGGGCACCAGGCGGGCGATCGGGTCCTTCAGGCCTTTGCCGACGTCCTTCGGGGGCGGGTTCGCGCCAGCGACCTCGTCGCCCGATATGGAGGCGAGGAATTCGTCGTCGTGCTGCCGGGCGCAACGCGGGAGCAGGCGACGCTGCTGGCGGAGGAGGTCCGTACGCAGTTCGGAGGGAAGGCGATCGCCGCCCCATCGGGCGAGCTGATCGGATGCACCGTGTCGGCGGGTTGCGCCGGGCTTGCGCCGACCCAGGCGCTCGGTCCCATCCTCATCGAGCACGCGGACGTCGCGCTGGCGATGGCCAAGGCCGCGGGCCGGGACCAGGTCGTGACGGCCTGACGACACGGACCCCGCGGCTGCGGTAGGTTGTCGGTCACGGACGCAAAACCATGACCGAGCCATCGAATTCCGGATCCCCGATCATCACGGCCGGGATGCAACCGCCGCCGCCGCGAATCGAGCCCCTCCCCGGCCAGGAATCCGTGTGGGATTACCCGCGGCCGCCTCGCGTCGAGGCCGTGCCCGAGCGGATCCGGATCGTGGTGGACGGCGAGACCCTGGCCGACACGACCAACGGCCTTCGAGTGCTCGAGACCGCCGGTGCCCCCGTCTACTACATCCCGGCGGCCGACGTACGGCTCGACCGGCTCGTGCCAAGTGCCCATGGCTCGTTCTGCGAGTGGAAGGGCAACGCGTCCTATGTGACGTACGTCCACGCCGGTCGGCGGATCGACAACATCGGCTGGCGATACCTTGCCCCGAACCCCGGCTACGAATCGATCACCGGGTACCTGGCCTTCTACGCAGGCCGCGTCGATGAGGCCTGGGTCGGGGATGAGCGGGCGACGCCGCAACCCGGGAACTTCTACGGCGGCTGGGTGACGTCCCGGGTCGTCGGGCCGTTCAAGGGCGAGCCCGGCACGGCCGGCTGGTAGGGCCGCAGGTTCGGGTCACGCGGCCCCCGCCGCGCGCGCGGTCAATCCTCGCCGAGCGGCACGCCCATGACGTTGAAGCCGCCGTCCACGTAGACGACCTCGCCCGTCACCGCCGACGACAGGTCGGAGCACAGCCAGACCGCGGTCTTGCCGACATCCTCGGGCGTGATGTTGGACCGCAGGGGCGCCACGTCGGCGAACGAGCCGTAGAGCTTCTTGAACCCGGCGATTCCCGCGGCGGCGAGCGTCCGGACCGGCCCGGCGCTGATCGCATTGACCCGGACGCCCTCGGGCCCGATGTCGGCCGCGAGATAGCGGACGCTCGCCTCCAGGGCCGCCTTGGCGACGCCCATTACGTTGTAGTGCGCCACGACCTTTTCCGCCCCGTAGTAGCTCAGGGTCAGGACGGTCGAGCCCGGGACGAGCATCGGGCGAGCCTCACGGACCAGGGCGACGAGCGAGTAGGCGGACACGTCCATCGCGAGCGCAAAACCATCCCGCGAAGTGTCGACGAACGTCCCCTCGAGGTCCTCGCGGCGAGCGAAGGCGAGGGCGTGGACGAGGATGTCGATCCGGCCATGGGCGGCCTGCCACTTGGCCATGACCGCCCGGATGTCGTCGTCGGACTGGACATCGCAGGGCTCCACGAACGTGGCGCCGATCGACGCGGCGAGCGGCCGGACCCGCTTCTCGAGCAGGCTCTCGACCGACGAGAAGCCGACGGTCGCGCCGGCGTCGTGGAGGGCGCGAGCGATGCCCCAGGCGATCGAGTGGTCGTTCGCGACGCCGAAGATGAGGGCCGTCCTGCCATCGAGCAACCCCATTGCCGCGCCTCCTCCACAAGCTCATTTGGCGGTCCGAACCGGGGGTAGATCCCGCCTCGCGGACGGGTGCCCCGCCGGAGACTACCATCGGGCCATGAGCCCGACGCAGCCAGGCGAGCAGCCAGGAACCGAAACGCTTTCGGCGGCCGTCGCCGGGGTCCGTGCGCTGATCCTCGACGCCGACGGCGTGCTGATGTTCGCCGGGGCGCCGCTCCCCGGGGCCGTTGAGGCGCTCGTCCGCCTCGATGCTTCGGCGGTTCCGTATCGCGTCGTCACCAACTTCTCGCTGGCGAATCGGCGAACCCTCGCGGCCGGCGTCTCGCGGAGCTTCGGGATCCCCGTGGACCCCCGCCGCCTGATCACGGCGGCATCCGCGGCGGCGGCCTACACGGCACGCCATCATCCGGGTGAGCCGCTGCTCGTCCTGGCCTCGGCGGACGCGCTCGCCGAGTGGGACGGCCAGCAGATCCTGACGCCAGAGGCAGCCGCCGACGCGCCATCCGGCGTGGGCGCCGTGGTGATCGGCGATGCCGGCGACGACCTGTCGTTCCGGAACCTCAACACCGCGTTCCGGGCGATCCGGGCCGGGGCGGCGTTCGTGGCGATGCACCGCAACCCGTGGTGGGTCACCGCGGAGGGCGTGACGCTCGACGCCGGAGCCCTCGTCGTGGGCCTCGAGCATGCCCTGGAGCGCAAGGCCGTCGTGACCGGCAAGCCGTCGCGGGTCGTGTTCCGCGAGGCTGCCGACGAGCTGGCCGACGAGCTTGCCTCGACGGGTGCCGGCTCACGGCTTCGGCTCGGCGAGATCGCGATGGTCGGGGACGACCTTCAGACC
>SCTE01000182.1 GCA_004298915.1 Chloroflexota bacterium
ACCGCGAGCATCGGCGCCTTGGTCGGTGCGACATCGATGGTTTCGGACCAGAACGTCGCCTCGGTGACCGGCAGGAATCGACCGTGGAGCTCCTGCAGGGCGTCCCTGATCTCGCGCTCGGGCAGGAGGTGGATTCGCCCCGTCACGCTGAACGGCGGGATGCTCACGAGCGTCGCTTCGGCGACCTTGGGGGTTCGAAGCTCGGGCTGGGCGGCGATCGCCTCGCTCGCGACGGCGAACAGGACCGCCGCCAGGTTCACCTGGGCGTACGGGGCGGAGTAGCTGGAGCCGCGCGCGCTGAGCGGATCCATGGTCGCGTCGGACAGGACGAGGAACTCGTCATCATTCAGGTTGAGCAGGTCGGACAGGCGTCGGTGCCTCGTCGTGATCGACCCGCGGATCACGTACGTGTCCGTGTACAGGGTCAGGTCGACCGTCGTCTGTTCACTGCCAAAGCTCGAGAACACGCCGTCAGTTTAGCGATCGGCCGAGCGCGCGCTTGCCGTAACCAGCAGTTCGGATCCCAGTTGGAGCTCGCTGAACAGTCGCTCGACGGTCTCGAGCGTATCGGCGTCGGCGGCGGACTTGTCGCGCCGGAGATGGGCGATCCGCGGGAAGCGCAGGGCAAAGCCGGACCGGTGTCGCTTCGAGCGCATGATCACGTCAAAGGCGATCTCGACGACGATGCTCGGCTCGACCACCCGATACCGCCCGTGGACGCTGATCGTGTGGGCGATGAACCAGGCGGTCATCTCCGCGATCTCCGCATCGGTGAGCCCGCTGTAGGCCTTGCCGATCGTGACGAGCCGGTCGTTCGCCTCGTCCCGGACCGCGAACGTGTAGTCGGACAGGACGCCGTGCCGCTTGCCGTGGCCGACCTCGACCCCGACCACGACGCAATCGAGCGTGGCCAGGGCCTTCTTCATCTTCAGCCAGCCATACCCGCGACGGCCCGGCGAGTAGTTGCTCCGCGGGTCCTTGACCATGAGGCCCTCATTGCGCCGCGCGCGGGCACCAGCAAACGCGTGCTCGAGGGCCTCGGTCGAATCGGCCGTCGCAAGGTGGGACAGGACGAACCGACCGCCGCCGCTCCCCGGCAGATCGAGGGCCTCGAGCCGTCGACGACGCTCCTCGAGCGGCTCGTCGAGGAGCGGCTCGATCGTCATCCCGCCGGCCGGGTCGAGGGCAAGGACGTCGAAGGCGACGTAGGCCACGGGGACCTCGTCGAGGATCGTCGCCGACGGGGCCTTTCGCCCGAGGCGCGCCTGAAGCGCGACGAACGGCAGCACCACGCCGTCCTTCAGGCCGAGGATCTCGCCATCGAGGATCCCGTCCCAGGGCAGGCCGCGTGCCGCCTCGACGACCTCCGGATAGCCCGACGAGATGTCGTGGAGGTCGCGAGAGAAGAGCCGGACCATCTCGCCGCGCTTGTGGAGCTGGGCGCGGATGCCGTCGTACTTGTCCTCGACCCAGACCACCGGACCGAGGCGTCGAACGATCTCGGCGGCATCCTCGGCCGGCGAGGCGAGCATGAACTTGAGCGGCTTGAACAGCGTCAGGCTGGCCGTCTCGAGCGCCCCCTCGCGGGCCAGGACCGCCGTTCGCCCAAGGTCACCGCTGAGCATCCCGGCGCGCTTCACGAGCGCGAGCGGAGCGTCGAACGCCTGGGCAATGGCCGCCTCGACGAGGCCCTCGCGGAGGCCGATCCGGAGGTCGCCCGACAGCACCTTGACGATGCCTCGCGCGGTTGCCGGGGCGGAGCGCCGGATGAGGTCGGCGAAGATGGCGCCCTTCGCCGCGGGCCCCGATGCGCGCTCGATGTCGGTGAACGCGCCGGCAACCGCCTCGAGATCGGGCTCGACATCCGGATCCGGCGCATGACCCGCCCGAGTGAGCACGTCCTCGATGGCGAGCCCGAGGTCCGAATACCGGTCGTAGGCGGCCCCGAGATCGTCTGAGCTTGCGCCGGTCACGTCGGACAGCGCGCCCGCCATCGTCGCCCAGCCAAGGCCGGTCGCGCGCTGGTCGGTCTCGGCAAAGGCCCGCCCGGTGAGGAACACGACGGCGATCGGCAGCTCCGCCGGCCCGAGCGTTCGGAGGTAGTCGGCCAGCAGCGACGACTTCTCGGACGTGCGGGTCGTGGCCGCGACGCGCTCGGCGAGCTCGCTCCAGCGACGCATGG
>SCTE01000020.1 GCA_004298915.1 Chloroflexota bacterium
ATTCCGGCTGGCCGATCTCGACGCCATCCGGACCGCGGCCGACCGGGTCCCGAGCCAGCTCAGTGCGGCCTTGCCGGGGACCCAGCTTCGTGTCGAGACCAGGCTTGGTGACATCCTGACGACCGTGTCGCGAGCCGCGCTGGTGAGCCGGACCGGCGTGCTCCTGCTCGTGCTCCAATTCGCGGTGCTGGCCGCCTACGCGATCGTCCTCGTGGCGGGCATGCTCGCCGATCGGCGCCGCGGCGAGACCGCCCTGCTGCGATCTCGCGGGGCATCGTCAGTCCACCTCGCGCTGATGACCCTCTTCGAGGCCAGTCTCCTCGCGAGCCTTGCCGCTCTCCTCGCACCGTTCCTCGCGCAGGCGGCCGTTCGCTGGTTGAGCACGAGCGGACCGCTCGCCGGCTCACGCGTCGGTGCCGCGATCGGCATCAGCGCCGAGGCGATCACCGTGGACATCCTCACGGCCGCCGCCTGCGTCATCGCCCTGACGATTCCCATGCTCGGTGGCTTTGGCAGCCTTGCGGGCGTCCGCGCTGCCATTGCCCGGCAGACGGGGCGAACGCTCGCCCAGCGCCTCGGGCTGGACCTTGCCCTCGTCGTCGCGGCGGCCCTCGCCCTCTGGCAGCTCCGACTCTACGGTGCGCCGCTGACCCGAAACGCTCGCGGGGTCCTGGGCGTGGATCCGCTCCTGGTCGCGGCCCCGGGGATCGGGCTGCTCGCCGGTGCGGTGGTGGCGACGCGGATCATCCCGCGCCTCGCGGAGCTCGCGGAGCGGATCCTCCAGCGGAACCCTGGACTCGTCGGCGCGATGGGTGGGCGGGGCCTGGCGAGGCGACCGCTCCGCTATACCCGCTCGGCCCTGCTGCTGATGCTCGCGGCGGCGCTCGGAACCTTCGCCACCGCCCACGTCTCGACCTGGACCCGATCGCAGTCTGACCAGGCCGCCTACCAGGCAGGCGCCGACCTTCGGATGGTGCCATCACAGCGGGCCATCGCGGGGCTCGCGACGTCGTCCACGCTCAGGGCGATCGCCGATGTGCAGGACGCCATGCCGGTCGATCGCCTGACCGTCGATTCGGGGCGGGCGGTCCGTGGCGGTCCGCTCCTCGGGCTGGACGCGGCTCGTGCGGCCTCGATCGTGCTGACGACGCCCGACGCCGATGGTGCAAGCCGCGGCGCGTTGCTCAGCGAACTGGCCGCGGCCCGCCCGGCCCCGGCCGGGGTGGCCCTCCCGAACGGTACGCGGCAGCTCCGGGTGGTCCTGGATGCAGGTCTCGAGCCCGACTTCCTCGATCCACAGGTCGAACGGCCCGACCTCTCGATCTTCCCCGGCGTGCGGACCGAGTTCGTGGTCGAGGACGGAGACGGCCGCCTGTACCGGATCGCGGGGCCGAATGCGTTCCTCAACGGTCCCGGCCAGCATGTCGCGGTCGAGCTGCCGGCCATGGCAACGGGACCGCTCCGGCTCTGGTCGGTCGAGATCGGGCTGGTGGCACCATCGGGCTTCGGCGCCACCGGGTACCTGGAGGTCGCGGCGATCGAGACCTCGGCGACCGACCCGCATCTCGCCACCCCCGGCGCGTGGGTAGCCGCCGATCTCGACCCGGCCGCTCCGGACTGGAGCTGGCGCGTGGTCTACGGCAACCAACCACCGGCGCCGGCCCGGGCGGCAGACGGTGCGCCGTGGCGGATCAACGTGGGCCAGGGCAACCCGTCCATCGATCCGATCTTCGGCGGCAACCTGTCATCGACGACGCTCCGGCTGGCCGTGGCCACCCAGCCCGCACCGGTCGCGGCGATGGCCGGCCGCGTCTTCCTCGAGAGCACAGGCGCAGCGGTGGGTGACACCGTCAGCGCGACGTTCGGTGCGGCCCGGCACTCCGTCCGGATCATCGGAGCGGCGGAGACCTTTCCAACCATCGATCCGACGCTGCCGTTCCTCATCGTCGACGGGCCCACGCTCGTTGCCGAGCGGTTCGCAACCGTGAACTCGGTCTCGGATCCGGCCGAGTGGTGGGTCTCGACCTCGGAACCTGGAGCGGTCGCCGAGGCCGTCCGCGGCACCATCGACCCGGGCGTCACGCTCATCTCGCGGGCTGACCGGGAGACGGCGCTCCTGACCGATCCCGTGCCGCTCGGGGTCATCGGCGTGCTCGGCCTCGGCTCGGTCGCGGCGATGCTCTTCGCCGCGATCGGGTTCGTCGTCGCGGCGACGATCTCCACCCGCGAGCGGCTGGGAGAGTTCGCCCTGCTCCGGGCCCTCGGGCTGTCCGCCCGGGAGCTGTCGATCTGGCTGTGGCTCGAGAACGCGTTCCTGCTGCTGATCGGGACAGGGGCCGGGCTGGCACTCGGCGCGCTGTTGGCGTACGTCGTCTTGCCCGTCTCGACGCTGACGGCGAATGGCGCGCCCGCGATCCCCTCGCCGGTCGTCGAGCTCCCGCTGTCGGCCGTTGCGCCGGTCATCGGGATCGCCGCCGTCGTGTTCGCGATGACCGTTGCCGTCCTTCGGCGACAGCTCCTCCAGGTCCGGGTCGGGGACGTCCTGCGGGGGCGCGACGAGTGATCGCCTGGATCGGGTCATCGCTCCGCCGCCTGCGCGATGAGCGCCTGTCTGCCATCGGGCTCGCGCTCCTGGTGTTCGTCACAGCCCTCGCCGCCGCCGCGGCGCCACGACTCCAGGCGCGGGTTGCCGACGACACCCTCCTCGAGACGATCGATCGCGCCCAGCCAGCGAGTCGAAATGTCCAGTGGCTCCGCGAGGATCGGTTCATCTCGGGCCCGAGCGACCCGCTCGCCGCCGTCACGGCGACCTCGGACCAGGTCCACGGCCTGCTGCCCGATTCGGTCGCGAGCCTTGTGACCGAACGATCCTGGTCGATCGATTCGGGGCGGTTCACGCTTCCCGAGGTCGTCGGCGATCCGGCCACGATGCGCCTCCGGATCCAGCCCGATGCCACGCCACGGCTGACCCTGCGGTCGGGCCGGTGGCCGACCGGGGCGACGACAAGGGGGCCGGATCGAACCTCGAATGACCCGCTGGCGCCGATGGTCACGTTCGTCGAGGTCGCCATCTCCACCCCGACCGCCAACGCCATCGGCAAGGACGTCGGGGACACGCTCATGCTCGTCACCGACGGCTCAGATCCTCTCGTCGGCCGGGGCCGGCCGCTGGTCATGGGCGTGACGATCGTCGGGACCTACGACGTCAACGATCGGGCCGATCCATGGTGGCTCGGCGGCATCGACCTGGCCCAACCCTCGATCCGTTCGCCGGGTGGCGACGCGCGGATCACCGACACGGTCGGGCTGCTGGCGCCCGAGGCGTACGTCCCGTACCTCGAGGTCACCCAGAGGTCGTTCCTCC
>SCTE01000183.1 GCA_004298915.1 Chloroflexota bacterium
GCGTCCAGATCGGGGAACAGCGCGTCGGCGGCCGGGTTGGTGAGGGTGATCGCGCCGTCGATGGTGCACACGACCACGGCCTCGCCCATCGCCCGGATGACGGCGTTGAGCTCGGCGGCCCGGGCGTGCTCGGCCTCGGCCAGCCGCTGGAGCCGGGCCTGGGCCTCGATCCGGTCGCGGATGTCCCGGGCGATCGCCACGATCGCCCGGGAGCCGCCGGGCAGCTCGACCGACTGGAGCACGACCTCCATCGCGATCGAGCCGCCGCCCGCGGCCTGGTACTCCAGCATGATCGTGGCGGATTCCGGCTGGCCACTCGCCAGCGTCCCGACGACGGCCACCAGGCGTTCCACATCGGCGTTGCGCAACAGCGTGTCCATCGACAGGCCGGCGAGCTGATCGCGCGACCGGCCGAGCAGCACCAGCGCCCCGCGGTTGACCTCCTCGATCCGGAAGGTGGCCGGGTCGAACACGATGATCGCCTCGATGACCGAATCGAGGATCAGCCGAAGCCGGTCGGCAGCGCGGTAGGCGCGCTGGAGATCGTCGATGTCGGTCGCGGTCCCGGCCCAGCGGCCGATCGCCCCGGTCTGATCGCGGTCCGGGACGACCAGGACGAGGAACCAGCGATAGACCCCGTCCCGCCGACGCAGGCGAACGGTCCGCTCGAACGCTTCGCCGGTAGACAGTGCGGCCGCCCAGCGTTGGTCGAAGCCTGGGGCATCGTCCGGATGCACGTCGAGTGCGTCGCGCAGCCCGACCGAGGTGCCCGGTGCCGTCCCCGCGTACTGCATCCAGCGAGGGTTGGCCTCGAGGAGCCGCCCGGTCACGTCGGTTGCCCAGGCGATCTGCGGGATGGCATCGACGAGCTCGCGCGATGCCCGATCCACCGGGCCCGGCTCCATCCTGCTCGTCTGCGCCACTGGCGTTGATCCTCATCGACGGGCGTGGATCGTGTCCGTGACTGGATCATGACGGACGACGGGCCGCGCAAACTGGACCACGACCCACCTTGCGGACGCTACGGCGGGGCGGGGGCGCTCCATCGCATCGGCATCGCAGGATGGTCGTGCGGCTATACTGCCACCCCGAGCAGCCAACCCCGGTCGGGCATGAGGTAGTCCGTTTCATGCACGTCGCCCTGTCCGATCTTCGGGCGCTCCGTCAAGGCGGGCTCGTCGTCCGCTACGCCATCCTCGGATCGATGGCGTTCGCGCTGGCAGAAGTGCCCGAGTCGGGCTCGGCCGGGACGTCGATGGAGCAGCCGTCTCGACGGGCCAGTTGGGCGCTGGTGATCGAGGGCGACGTCACCTACGAGGCCGACGGGCGCTCGCTGCGCATCCCGGCCGGCAACGCGCTCTACATTCCCGGTGGCGAACCCGAGCACCACCTGCGGGCGACCGGTGCATCGAGGATCGCCGGGTTCCTGCCTGTCGATCCGACGATCGAGATCAGCGATGCCCTCCTCGCCGAGCAGGGTTTCGAGATCCTGGGCCCTGGCGCGGGCGGCGGGGC
>SCTE01000184.1 GCA_004298915.1 Chloroflexota bacterium
CGGTCATGATCCGCTCCATCCAGTGCTCCCCGTCGCCCTGCCCGCGGACCGCCCTGGCGATCGCCTTGAGCGCATCCCGGCCGAGGGTCTCGGTCGATGCGCCGAACAGCTTCAGCTGGCGCTCGAGGCGCTCGGCGAGGTATGGCCGGAGCCACGGATGGGCCTCGAACTCGAACGCATGGGTCGTCTCGTGGAGGGCAATCCACGTCCGGAACGGCCCGATCGGCACGTCCAGGTTCCGCGCGGTTGCCCGGATGTTCTCCTCGACGAACAGGAGGCGACCATCGTCCGCCTCGGCACTCAGCAACGCGATGTCGTACTGGCCGAGGACGCGCTGGCCCATGAAGCCGAGCAGGAAGCCGAGCTGCCGACTGCTCACCCAGCGATTCGCGATGACCATCGCGGACGCCGCGAGTCCCCCACCCGGCCGAACGACCTGCTCGAGCAGTGGCCCCTCGATCGTCGACACGAGCGTCCGGAACGTCCGGACGTTGGCATGCACCCAGTCGGCGCGGCTCACGACGCTGGCCCGCTCGATCACCCCGGGCAGCGGCGTCCCGAGCGCTTCGGCGAGGCGCGGCACCACGACCGCCATGGCCTCGCGATAAGCAGCGTCCGCGGCCCGAAGCTCGTGGTCGGTGAGGCCGGGCGATCCCGCCTGGACCCGAGCGACCGCGAGGCGCTCGACATCATCCCAGTCGATGAGGCCTCGTCGAGCCGACCGGTCGGCGCGTCGGCCGAGGATCGTGGCCGCGATCCCGACGGCCGATCCGACGAGGAATCCGGCCTGCCATCGTCGATCGGCGGTCCAGGCCGGCGTGCTCGGTCCCCCGAACCGGCGGCGGCGCGGCGAGGCCTCGGCCGCCGGCAACGCGCCATCCCGCCGGATCAACCGACCAGCTCCGGCGCCCGGCCCGTGCCCAGCTCGATGCCCGCCACATCGGGAAACGCCGTGCCGAACATCCGACCCGCGATCGTCCGGAAGGCCTCGACATCGCCCGTCGTGAGCTGGACGTGCGAGACCGGCGCATTCCGCTCGTCGGGTCGATCGTGCCCGCCCGCTCCCGCGTCGGCGGCCGTACCGCGCGTCGTCCCGGGAGCCTCGAGGCCATTGATCGCCAGCAGGTCGTGCAGGGCGGATGCCGTTGCCGAGGCCGAGTCGACGATCGCGATCCGGTCCCCGGCGATCGCCGCGATCGTGGAGCGGATCAGGGGGTAGTGCGTACAGCCCAGGAGGAGCGTGTCGATCCGGGCCGATCCGGGAAGCGGGAAGATGAACTCGCCTGCCGCGTCGCGCTCGCCCAGCAGGGGTGCCAGCGCATCGGCCACGACGGCTTCGATCTCGTGCCCCTCGAGGTGCCCCGCCTCGACCATCGGCACCAGCGCCGGGGTCGCGTGCTCGTAGACCTCGACGGCGGGATTCTCCTCCTTGATCGCCGCGAAGTAGGCATGCGACCGGATCGTGGCCGGGGTCGCGATGACCCCGACGCGCCGATTGCGGGTGGTCAGGGACGCGGTCACGGCCCCGGGGCGGATCACGCCGAGGATGGGCAGGTCGTGGCGCCGCCGGAGCTCGCCGATCGCCACCGCGGTCGACGTGTTGCAGGCGATCACGACCGCCTTGACGTCACGCTCGACGAGCGCATCGACCGCCTGGGTGCTGAACGCGAGGACCTCCTCGTCGGACCGGGTGCCATACGGCGCACGGGCGTTGTCCCCGAGGTAGACGGTCGATTCGGCCGGCGAGCGCCGCAGCATCTCGCGAAGGACGGTCAGTCCGCCGACGCCTGAATCGAAGACACCGATCGGCCGGGAATCGGACATTCAGCCCTCAGCGCGCCCCAACGGCAACGGCCCTGCCGACGCCGAGGAGCGACGCCGCGACGCGATCGATGTCCCCGCTGACGCCCGCGCCCGGATCGGACAGGACGAACGGCACGCCCTGGTTATTGGCGGCGACCACGACGGCGCCCTCGGACCGGACCACGTGCTCGGGGACGCGCCCGAGGGCCTTCTCGAGATCGGCCGGCGCGATGCCACCGTTCGCGTCGGCTCGGTTGACGAGGTACTGGACCTTCGAGGCTGGATAGCCGATCGCACGGAACGTATCCGCGAGGGCGATGGTGTTGTGGATGGTCGTCGAGTCATAGGTGACGATCTCGAGGATCGTCTCGACCCGATCGAGGAGGACGAGATTGAGCTCGTCGAGTGCCACCGACATGTCGATGATCACCGCGTCGTACAGGCGCCGGAGCAGCGACAGGACCTTCTCGACATCCCGCGTCGTGACCATCTCGGCCATCTCGATCCGTGGCGGAGCGAGCAGGATGTCGATCCCCGACGGATCCCTCCAGAGGACCTCGGCAAGGTCGGATTCGACGACCCGGTCGGTCGGCAGGTCGAGGATCGATGGTGCATCCGCCGGGACCCGGAGCAGGGCCCGCAGGTCGGCGAACTGGATGCTGCCGTCTACGAGGACGGTGCGATGGCCCTGCCGGGCGGCGGCGACCGACAGGTTGAACGCGATCGTCGTCCGCCCGACGCCGCCCTTCGGCGCGAACACGGCGACCGCATGCGAGCGCGCGCTGCCCGCGCCGGCCTCCTGGTCCTTCACCACCTGGTTGACCCTGGTGATGATGTCGTAGCCGGAGAACGGCATCGACAGGACGCCGTGGATCCCGTGCTCGGGGTCGGGCTCGACCGGTTGCTGCGGGACGGTTAGCATGATGACCGGGATCGTGCCGCCGATCTCGCGCAGCCGGCTCACGACCTGGTCGGCCTTGACCCGCCCCTGGAGCAGGGCGTCGATGATGATCACGTCGGGCCGGATCTCGGGCACCTGGAGGACGGCCTTGCCCCCGTCCGAGATCACGTCGATCAGCTTGATCTGGGTCTGTGAGGCCAGCAGTCCCCTGACGTACTGCGCGACCTGCGGGACATCTTCGATGAACAGCAGGCGGATCTGATCGCTGGCAGCCATGGCCGTCAAGGTATCACGGGTCGATCGGGGCGTCGGGCCACTAGGATGGCGCGGCCGTCGCCCGGCCCGATCGGCGCAAGGTCGTAGTCGCCGGCCACGACCTCGACCTCGAGGCCCGCGTCCTCGGCATGCAGCCGGAGATCGGCCGCCGAGATGAGCGTCATCGCGTCCTCGCGAACCCAGCGCCTGACCGGGCCGCCCGGAGCCGCGGCATCGAAGATCGTCGTCAGGGTGAGGGCGCGGGTCGAGCTGTCGTACCACGCGGCCGTCATCTTCACCACTTCGGTGCCCGTTTCCGGGTCGGTCCGGACCCACTCGAGGCCGATCCGTCCATCGAACCGGACGAGGTCCTCGGCCATCGGGAGCCAGGCATCGACGATCGCGATGCCCCCGGGGGCGAGGAGCGACGCCATGATGCCGACCGCCCGTCGCTGCTCGCGTGGTCCACCGAGGAGCAGGATCGAGTTGAGGCCCAGGATCGCCAGGCGGAACGTGCCGGCTCCCGGGATCGTGGCCTGGAACAGGTCGCCGGTCACGAACGACATCTGGCGATCGACCGCCCGGCCCTCCGACGCGGCTCGCCGCCGGGCGCGCGCGACCATCGCCGGGTCCAGGTCGATGCCCGTGACGTCGTACCCGGCGGCCGCCAACGGGATCGCGATCCGGCCGGTCCCGGCGCACAGCTCCACGACCGGCCCGCCCGTGCGCTCGGCCATCGCGAGGTAGAGATCGACGTCCCCGGGATCGGCCGCCAGGTCGAGGTCGTACAGGCGCGCGAGTGCGTCGGCGCGATCGAGCCCGTCGTGGTCCATCCCGTCGTGGTCCATCGGTCGATCCTAGCCCGTCGGGCGCGACGGCCACGCGTCGCGCCGGACGAGGATGTCGCGCAGCAGTTCCGGACGGTCGGTCATCAGGCCGTCGACCCCGAGGTCGAGCAGCCATTCCATCTCATCGGGCTCGTTGATCGTCCAGACATGGACGGGCAGCCCGACGTCGTGGGCCGCGGCCACGAACGCCTTGTCGACGACGGTCACGCCGTGCCAGCGGACGGGAACCTGGACACAGTGCCCGGGACGACGCTGGAGGGCCGCCCGGAACGGCCGCACGCCCGAGGCAAACAGGCGCAACGCGGCGACCTCGCGGGTCTCGAACGCGGTGCAGACCGCGGAGCCGAACGCGCTCCGGATCTGGCCGACACGGCGATCGGACACGGCCCCGATGCACAGCCGATCGAGGGCGCCGGCCCGTCGGACCGCCCGGATCAACGGGTCGACCGCCGCGTCGTGCTTCGGATCCACGTTGATCCGGACATCGGGCATCGCCTCGAGGAGCTCGTCGAACCGGACCACGGGCTCGGTGCCGGCAACCCGGACGGGCCGGAGCTCGGCCCACGTCATCGCCGCCACAGGGCCCGCATGGTCGGTGACGCGATCGAGGGTGTCGTCGTGGAAGGCGACCAGGACGCCGTCGGCCGTGGCGTGGACGTCAGTCTCGAGATACGAGTAGCCGAGCGCGACGGCCGCCTCGAACGCCCGCATGGTGTTCTCGGGCCCGAGCGAGGTTCCCCCGCGATGGGCAAACGCGATAGGCCCGACGTGATCGAGGAAGGGATGCGTGATGGTCAGCCCGTTCGCGACGGGAACGTACCGTCGCGGCGACGCACGGCAAGTGCCGAGATCGCCTCCATGGCCGCCCGATTGGCGATCATCGCCGTGGACTCGGCCCAGTCGTAGGGAGGCGCGACCTCGACGATGTCCATCCCGGCGAGGTCGACCGCCCCGACGATCTGGCGGACGGCGCGGAGGACCTCCCGCGACAGCATGCCGCCGGGCTCGGGGGTACCCGTGCCGGGCGCAAGCCCGGGATCCACGACGTCGATGTCGAGCGACAGGTAGATCGAATCCGGGCCGTCGAGCGCCTCGGCGATCGCGTCATTGATCACGGCCTCGGCGCCACGCTCCTCGATCTCGGTCATGAAGTGACAGCGCAGTCCCTGCTCGCGCATCCAGTCGAGGACGTCCGGCGGCGGCCAGTAGCCCCGCAGCCCGACCTGGACGAAATTGCTGCCCTTGACCGCTCCCGATTCGATCAGCCGCCGCATCGGCGATCCGTGGCTCGCGAGCTGCCCCCACGAATCGGGAGCGGTGTCCGCATGAGCATCGAAGTGGACAATCCCGATGCTGCCCGGTCGGCGGACTTCGGCCACCGCGGTCGCGGACGGCCAGGTGATGGAATGGTCGCCGCCGAGCACGATCGGGATGGCCCCCGTCTCGGCCACCTCGAGGACCTTCCGGTAGATCATCGCGTGGGCGCGCTCCCACATCGCCGGCACGATGTTGGCATCGCCGGCATCGACGACCGTCACGTGGCTGAACGGCTCGATTCCGACCTGGAGCGAGTTCAGGGCGCCGGTGCTGTACTGCGCCTCCCGGATCGCGCGCGGCCCGAACCTGGCGCCCGGCCGATGGGTGACCAGGTCGTCGAACGGGGCCCCGACGATCGCCACGTCGACCTTGCGGGCTCGCAGGTCCGCTGGGTCCGTGACCCACGGCAGGTTCGCGAAGGTCGCCGGCCCGACGTAGGTGGGAAGGTCGAAGTCCGAGAAGACCTCGTATTCGCGATCCCAGCCGTGCATGGCGGCAAAGCCGTCGGCGGGGTTGGTTGGGCGCTCGCTCACGCGATTCCTCCGGACGGCCGCGCTCCCGTGACGTGGGGCGAAGGCCATGCTCGCCAAGGACGCCGCCGGTTCGGAACCTGCCGTCCAGCGGGGCGCCGGTCGCATCGTAGCAAACGGTTGTCGGCGGGGGTATCCCGGCTGATCGTACCGGGGTCCTCGGGCCCTTCAGGCCCCCGCGTTGAACTCCCGCCAGGCGGCCGCGACCAGGTCCGGGCTGGAGAAGAGGTCGTAGGCCGTCTGGGCCACGAGGGTGGCGGCCACGAGCGTCGTCCGATCCGCGGCCGGGCTCGTGGCCGCGTCGCGAAAGTCGATCGAATGCCCGGGGGTCGGAAACGGCGCGATCGCGAGATCCGGATGGATGGCCGGGCAGACCCACGAGACGTTGGTCATGTCGGTGCTGCCGTAGCTCGAGTCGTCGCCCTCGTCACGGATTCCCATCGCCGCGGCGTTGGCCACCCAGCGATCCGCGATGACCCGGTTGGTGCGCATCGTCCGTGAACCGCCCGAGAACACGACCTCGACCGAGGTGTCGGAGGCCGTCGCGGCGGCATCGCAGAGCTGCCGGAAGCGCGCCTGCATGGCCGCCAGCTCAGTGTCGACGGCACTCCGG
>SCTE01000185.1 GCA_004298915.1 Chloroflexota bacterium
CCTCGAACGAACTGAGGACCTCGATGACGACGTCATTGACCCAGCCGAGCTCGACGGCCCGGACCTGCATGACCTGTGCACCCTGGTGCGCGAGCTCGAGCATCTCCTCGTACCCGATGACGGGGAGCTGCCGCGCATCCCGCACGATCCGGGGGTCCGCCGTGTAGATCCCGCGAACGTCGGTGTAGATCTGGCAGCGCTGGGCACCCAGCGCTGCGGCCAGGGCGACGGCCGTCGTATCCGAGCCGCCACGTCCGAGCGTGGTCATCTCGGATCGTCCCACCGCCTCCGCGCTCTGGCCCTGGAACCCCGCGATGATGACGACGTTGCCCCGTTCGATCTCGTCGCGGATCCGGATCGGGTCCACGTTCGCGATCCGGGCGCGGCCGTAGCGACCATCGGTCGTGATCCCCGCCTGGGGCCCGGTCAGGGAGATGGCCTGGACGCCGAGCGCATGGAGGGCCATCGACACGAGCGTCGCGCTCTGGTGCTCGCCCGTGGCCAGGAGCATGTCCAGCTCGCGCGGATCGGGCTCGTCGGTGATCGCCGTGGCCAGGGCCATCAGCTCGTCGGTCGTGTCGCCCATGGCGGACACCACGACGACCAGGTCACTGCCGGCCGTGCGTTCGCGGGCAATGCGGCGCGCGACGCGACGGATTCGATCCGCATCCGCGACGGAGGAGCCGCCGAACTTCTGGACCACGAGTGGGCGGTGCATCGGTCGCGCATTCTACCCGACCCTCCCGGCGGCTCCATCGTTACGCACGTGGGACCGCGGCCGCGCGCGAGCCACGAAGGGCCCGTCGGGGGCCGCTCGCAGCACGGTGAAACTCGGACCCGCGGGCATCGATCGCGTCAGAATGGGCAGATGGCCGTCGGTCGGTTCCCGTCTCGAGCCTGGCAATCGCGAGATGACACGGCCCGAATGCAGGCACTGGTCGGAACCCGACTGGCGGCAGACTGGCCAGCGGTGCGGTTCCATCCCGGGGACCTCGACTGGTGGGCCGTCCTGTCCGACCCGCCCATGCCTCCCCTGACCGAGCGCGTGTACCTGTGGACCGACGTGCTCGAGACCCTGGTCGGGTACGCCTGGTTCACGCCACCGGCCGATGTGGACTTCCTCGTCGCAGGCCTGGGCCCGGATGCCGCGAGCCAGCTGATCATCGACATGCTGGCGTGGGCCGAATCTCGGCGCCATGCCTTCGGTGGCCCGGAGCTGGAACCCCTTCGAGCGTGGGTCGGCGCCGAGGACGGGACGGCCATGGGCGCCGTGGTGGCCGCCGGCATGACACCGGAGCGCCGGCTCGGCTACGTGCACTTCACCGGTAATCTCTCGATCGCCGACCGCTGGCCCGCCCAGGCCCTTCCGTCGTCGATGCGCCTCCGGCGGCTCGAGACGGACGTGGACATCGCGGCGCGGGTCGCGTGCGGGCGCGCCGCATTTCCCAAGTCGACGATGACCGTCGATCGCTACCGCCGCGTCCGCGATGCCTGGCTCTACCGCGCTGACCTGGATCTCCAGATCGTGACGCAGGATGGACAGACCGTCGCGTTTGCCCTCGGCTGGCTCGACCCGGAGACGCGGACGGTCGAACTGGAACCGGTCGGGGTCCATCCCGACTGGCACCGGCAGGGCCTGGGCGGCGAGATCTGCCGGTCCGTGCTGCGGGCGGCTCGCGGGCTCGGCGCCACCCGGGCGATGATTGCCGCCGAGCGAGCCAATGATGCGGCCCTGGGGCTATATTCCAGCCTCGGGCTGGAGATCACCTCTGAGATCGTGGCGTTCACGACCGCGTCCATCGATACGGGCCCGTCGACATCCTGACGATCGGGGGGACAACGACATGTGCTTCGATCTCGACAGCAGGCCACCGATCACGCCGATCGCGGGTGGCGCCCTGGACGGGACCACGATGACCCTCACATCGGCCGACGGGACCGCTTTCGGCGCGTTCGCCGCCCGCGCGTCCCACCCGACGGGTGCCGGAATCCTGATCCTGCCCGATGTCCGGGGGCTGCACGCCTACTACGAGGAGCTGGCGCTTCGGTTCGCCGAGAACGGGATCGACGCCGTCGCCATCGACTACTTCGGCC
>SCTE01000186.1 GCA_004298915.1 Chloroflexota bacterium
GGAAGCCTGGCGTGACGCCGGCACGCTGGCGTCTTCGGGGTGGGCGAGCGCCACCCGGCTCGCGCTCGGCGACCCGCGGATGGGTGCCGGGATCGTGGCGACCAATCAGGTCGAGCTGGCGACGGGGCTTCGAGCGCTTCGGGCGTCGCTCGACGCCTGGCTCGCGGAGCTGGACCGGCCCGGCGGCCCCGACCCGGAGGCCCTCGAACGGCGGTTGGCCGCGGCGCGCGACCACCTGGCCGCGGCGCGCGATGACCTTGCGGGTGCGGGCAGCGACGCATGAGCGAGGGCGAACGGGTTCTCGTCGTCGATCGCGCGGTCCTGATGGACGATCCGGGCTGGTTCGGCATCCGGACCGACGGGCTCGCGGCGTTCGACGGCCTCGTGGCCACCCACGGTCGGTTCGTCGATCGCGCCCTGGCCGAATCGGATCGTGACCTGAAGCAGGTGATCCCGTACCTCGTCCTGCGCAACGGGCCGGCGTATTTCCTCATGCGACGGACCCGCGACGGTGGCGATGCGCGGCTCCACAACCGCTGGTCGATCGGCGTCGGCGGCCATCTCAATCCGGGCGACCGGGATCTCGCCGGTGGCCTGCGACGGGAGTGGGCCGAGGAACTCGAGGCCGATTTCGTGCCGGACTTCCGCCTGGTCGGCCTGCTCAACGACGACACGACCGATGTCGGGTCGGTCCACGTCGGCGCGGTCTACGTGGCGGATGCGGCGGGTCGGGCCGTGCGGATTCGCGAGACCGACAAGCTCGACGGCGCGTTCGCCGATCCGGACGAGGTCGCCACCCACATCGACGCCATGGAATCGTGGAGCGCCCTGGTCTTCCACCATCTGCAGGAGGCTGCCCCGGTCCCCTGATCGATTCCGGTTCGAACCGACGGCTGGTGAGATACTGGACGTGGAGGTGCGCATGCACCGTCGGATCAGCCGCCTGTTGTTCGTCGCGCCGCTGCTCATGGGCCTGCTGGGCCTCGCGGCTCCAGCGCTGGCCGCGGGCCATTCGGTCGTGGTCCTGCCCGCCACCGGCATCGTCGACAACGTCCTGGCCGGCTACCTCGCCGAGGGCATCAAGGCCGCCGAGGACGATGATGCCGCCGCGGTCGTCGTACGCCTCAACACCCCGGGCGGCAGCCTCGACGCGACGCAGCGGATCGTGTCGTCGTTCCTCGGCGCAAAGGTGCCGGTCATCGTGTGGGTCGCGCCCGCGGGCGGGCGTGCCGCGAGCGCCGGAACGTTCATCACGCTCGCCGCGAACCTGTCGTTCATGGCGCCCGGCACCAACATCGGTGCCGCGTCCCCGGTCGGCGGGCAGGGCGAGGACATCCCGGGAACGCTCGGCGAGAAGGTGCGCAACGACGCCATCGCCAACATCACCGCCATTGCCGAGGCGCGAGGCCGCCCGGTCGACTGGGCGGTCGCCACCGTTGCCGAAGCGAAGTCCTACCCGGCATCGGCGGCCGTGACTGCGGGCGCCGTCGATGGGATCGCCGACTCGATCGAGGAGGTGCTCCGCCAGGCCTCGGGCCGGACGCTCCTCATCGGTGGCGTGGAGCGAACCCTCGACATCGCCGGAGCCGCGCCGGACGAACTCGGCATGAACCCGTTCCAGGGCTTCCTCCACCTCCTGTCCGATCCGAACATCGCCTTCCTGCTGTTCACGGTCGGCTTCTACGGCCTGTTCTTCGAGCTCCAGAACCCGAATTTCGTGACCGGGATCCTGGGCGGGCTGGCGATCATCCTGGCCTTCATCGGCTTCGGGAGCCTGCCTCTCAACGTCGCCGGGCTCCTGCTGATTGCCCTGGCCATCGTGCTGTTCGTGCTCGAGGCGACCGTCACGAGCCACGGGCTCCTGACCGTGGCCGGCCTCGTGACGTTCGTGCTGGGTGCCTCCGCGTTGTTCACGGCTCCCGGCGATCCGACGGGGCCGTTCGTCCAGGTCGCCGGCCCGCTGATCGCGGCGATGGCCCTCACGACCGCCGGATTCATGGGCCTGATCGCCTGGTCGGCCGTCAGGAGTCGAAGGCTCGTGACGACGAGTGGCCTGGTCGGAGGCGTCGGTGGCGGGCTGGCCATCGGATCGCTCGGCGTGGTCAAGGCGCCCCTGAACCCGGCCGGATCCATCTACGCCGCCGGCGAGGAGTGGTCCGCAAGGACGGCCGATTCGGGTTCGCTCGAGCGCGGCGACTCCGTCCGCGTCATCGGGCTCGATGGCCTGACCGCCATCGTCGAGCCGGACGCGTCATCATCATCGCAACCGTAGGAGCTTGAGAGGGGCAACATCGTGGAACTTCCCATCGGGGCCGCATTCGGCGGCTTTCTGATCGTCGTGGCGCTCGTCGTGATCTACCTGTCGGTCCGGGTCGTCCAGCAGTACGAGAAGATGGTCGTGTTCCGGCTTGGACGAACGAACGAACTCATGGTCCGCGACCCTGGCCTGCGATTCCTCGTCCCGATCATCGATCGTCCGGTGAAGGTCGATGTCCGCGAGCAGTTCATCGAGGTCCCGAGCCAGACCACGATCACGCGCGACAACGCCCCGATCAACGTGGACTTCCTGATCTACTGGCGGATCAGCGACCCGCTCAAGAGCGTGGTCAACGTGGTCAACTTCCCGGGCGCGCTCCAGGGCGTCGCGACCACGACCCTCCGCGCGGTCATCGGCGACATCCTGCTCGACGAGGTCCTCTCGAAGCGCGAGCAGATCAACGAGGTCCTCCGGGTCAAGCTCGACGAGGTCACCGAGCGCTGGGGCGGCAAGGTCACGACGGTCGAGATCCGCGAGATCACGCCGCCACGCGACGTCCAGGACGCGATGAACCGGCAGCTCTCCGCCGAGCGGACGCGGCGCGCCGTGATCACCGAATCGGAGGGTTCCCGGCAGGCGGCGATCAACGTTGCCGAGGGCCAGAAGCAGGCCGAGATCCTCAAGGCCGAGGGCGATCGCCAGGCGGCGATCAACCGCGCCGAGGGCTTCAGCGAGGCGCTGACCCGGATCTTCCAGGCGGCCAGCGGGATCGACCAGAAGACCATGGCC
>SCTE01000187.1 GCA_004298915.1 Chloroflexota bacterium
TGATGTGGCTGGCGGATCGGCCCGAGGGCCGGCCGTTCGCGGCCGAGATTCGCGACATCCTCGAGGCGATGCGACCGGCCGCCCCCGAGCTGGATCGGACCAGGCCGCGCTGGCGCCGCTGACCGCGTCCCCGCCGCCATGACGGGTCAGGCGACCTGCGTCGCGAAGATCTGGTCGAGGGTGGCGACGGGATCGTCGGTCAGGCCCGTATGGACCTCGGATGGCTGGATGATCGTGCTCGACGGGCTGGCGACCCAGCGAAACCGTTCCGGGTCGGCGAGCCTCCCGATCGGGCCGGCGGTGGGATCGCCTCGGACGATCCGGCCGATGACGTCGAGATGGTCCCGGATCGCCTCGAGATCGATGTCGCCCGCGAGCGCCCGAATTGCCTGCTCCCGACCCGCGTCGAGGGAAAACCGGGCGTCAAGGAACCTGCGGGTTCGGCAGAACAGCACGACCCCGACGTTGATCCGTTCGCCGCGCTCGACCCGAGGCACCAGGCGGACAACGGTGTACTCGAACGGGTCAGTCGGCATGCCGGCTCCGATCGACGTCGTCGGACAGCTGAGCCTGGGCGGAACGGCGTCGTTCGAGGTAGCGGCGGTAGGCCGCGCGTTGGCCTTCGGGGCCACCGACGTGCCCATCGGCGGCGAGGAAGGCATCCGGGGCCATGTCGACGACGCTCGCGATCACGTCGGCCGTGGCGCGGGGGGCCAGCCGGGCGTGGGCGTCGGCGATCGAGCCCGCGCGCGGCAGGAGGACGTGGTCGGGCAGGGTCGGGAGGGGGCGTTCGGCGTGGGCGTCGGGATCATGCCAGGTGTGGTGCACGTACAGCGACGCTCCATGATCGATCAGGTACAGCCGGCGATGCCAGGTCAGGATATTCGGGTTGCGAGGTGAACGGTCGCTGTTGGTGACGAGCGAGTCGAACCACACGACGTCGGCGCTGAACGCCGGGTCGGCCTGCGAATCGGCCATCGGGCTGTAGGTCAGCGAGCCGGGCAGGAAGTCGAGGCCGACGTTGAGGCCCGGGCTCGCCGCCAGCAACTCGCGCACCCACGGATCGGGTTCGTCGTCGGCGAGGGCCGGATCGATGTCGACCAGGACGATCTCCGGGACGGGCAGCCCGATGGCCCGCGCCAGTTCGCCGGCGATGATCTCGGCGACGAGCGCACGGGGTCCCTGGGCCGCCCCGCGGAACTTGACCACGTAGAGGCCATCGTCGTCCGCCTCGACGAGGCCGGGCAACGAGCCGCCCTCGCGAAAGGGCGTGACGTAGCGGGTCGCTCGGACAGTGCGCATCCATGGATCATGACCGAGGCGCCGCCATCCCGAGCGATGTGCCACGCCGCACGAGCCCCGCGATCGATTAGGCTCCGTCGATGGCACCTCGCAAGCCAGCGTCAGGACCGAAGCGCCGCACCGCTGAGAAGCCGCCGCCTGACCCGAGCGAGCTCAAGCGGCAGGGCGCCGGGCTGCACGCAACCGGCGACGGCCGGTTCCTCGTTGAACAATCGGCCAACGGCTGGATGGTCACCGACAACGAGCGGACGAACGAGCTTGGGCTGCCATTGGTGCGCGGGCCGTTCGCCACCCTCGTGGAGGCCCGCGACGCGGTTACCGCCGCGCGATCCGGACCGCTCCCGATCTCCAACCTCGCCGAGCGGATCGCTGCCATCCCGAAGCAGGCACCGGGCTCCAGCCGGGCCGCACGGCGCCCAGATCGGCCCACCACGCCGCCGGCGCCGCTGCCGCCGGTCCTTCGCGAGTTCCGGTCACGGGACGGCGACGGCCTTCGTGCCCTGTGGGAGGGCGTCGGCGCAGCTCCGGCCGATGTCGACGACATGCGGCTGCGAACATTCGCCCAGCGCAACCCCGGGCTGTTCCTGGTGGTTGCCCAGGGGGACGAGGTCATCGGCGCGGGCCTCGGTGGCTGGGACGGCCGATTCGGGTGGCTCCACCTGGTCGCCGTCGTTGAAGCCCATCGGCGTGGTGGCCTCGGCACGCAGCTCGTGCGCCGGCTCGAGGCAGGGCTCGCCGCGGTCGGTTGTCGGCGCGTGCGGGTCGTGGACGACGGTGGTCCCGAGGGCACGGCTTTCTGGGCGGCCGTCGGGTATCAGCCGGATGCGGCGGGATACCTCAGCCGTGATCTCGAGGCCGACCCGGAAGGCCCTGGCCGAACCGACGAACCGCCGCCGCCGACCAGGAGCGGATAGGTCGACCGGGTACGTCGCTCCTCAGGGCCGCGGTCGCGGGGAACGAGCGCGCCGTCGCTTCGGAGGTTCGTCGGCCGCCCTGGCCTGGGCATCCTGGATCTGCTTGAAGACCTTGCCCATGCCCGGCTTCATGAGGGCGCGCTTCTCGGCATCGAGATCCTGATCCCGTCGCCTGATCCGCTCCGCTTCGCGCGGGTCAATGTCCTCGGACATCGGTCAGGACAAGCAGTGGGCATGGATCGCCATGGCGAGGAGCGCGGCGGCGATCGCGATCGGGCGCATGTCTGAAGCATAGACTGGGCCCGGGCGCGGTTGGCACAGCACCAACGCGCCCGTCGGACCACGATTCGCCGACCGGAGGAGGGGTCAATGGGCATTGCCGAGAACGTCGCCAGCGCGAACGCGTATCTGACCGACCACCCAGCCGAGGCGCGCTATCGCGATGGAGCCGCGACAGCAACGCTCGAGGCCGGCCTCAGCGTGTCGGTCATCGGAAGCGGCGGCGAGCGACTCAGGACGGATATGCCGTCGGGGATCGGCGGCGGCTCGTCGGCGCCATCTCCGGGCTGGTTCCTCCGCGCCGCGACGGCCTCGTGCGTCGTGTCGCTCGTGGCGATCCGTGCCGCCGTGACCGGGGTGCCCTGTGCGGCGATCGAGGCGACGGTCGACAGTGAATCCGACGATCGAGGCATCCTCGGGCTCGACGATGCGATTCCGGCTGGCCCGCTGTCGATGCGGATCGCCGTGACGATCCGCAGTGCGGCCGATCCGGCCGAGATCGAGGCCCTCGTCGGGTGGGCGGTCGATCACTGTCCGGTCTCCGACGCCGTCGCCCGGGCGGTCCCGGTCGAGGTCCAGGTCCTGGCCGTGCATTCGTAGTTCGATCGCGAGGGACACGATGACAACCGACCCAGGTGGTTTTCGAGGGTTCACGCCGGCCGCCATCCAGTTCCTCGTGGATCTGGCGGCCAACAACGATCGGAGCTGGTTCCAGCCGCGCAAGGCGGAGTACGAGCGCCTGCTGAAGCAGCCGATGGAGCAGCTGGTCGCGGCCCTCGCGGATCGGTTTGCCGCCGCGGGCCTGCCCCTGCTCGCCGATCGCTTCGGATCGGCGAGC
>SCTE01000188.1 GCA_004298915.1 Chloroflexota bacterium
CGTAGCGCGATGGAGGATCGGATGGTCGGCCGCCGTGACGGCATGCAACGTGACTCGCATGAGCGTGGACTTCATGATCGACCCATCGGCAAACGCCCGGTCGAGGTCCGCGGGGACGAAGCCGGCGATCCGGTTCCAGAGGGCCACGTACGGCGACGCCGGCTCCTGCGCCTGGATCGCGGCGATCCGCCCGACCGCCTCATCGACGGCGATCGGCTCCCGTCGGAGCAGCAGCTGGCGGTCGAGCGTGGCACGATTGAGCTGCCGGAGGGTCAGGGCCATGCCCGGATGGTAGCGACCGGCCCGGCTCCGAAACTGCCCGGCTGCACGGGATCGACGAACGCGGCAGCTCCCAACCGCTGGAGGCATGGATGAGCGTCATCGACTGGCTGCTGGACGCCGATCCGGCGATTCGATGGCAGGTGATGCGGGACCTGACCGGACAGCCGGCTGCCGTCGTTGCCGCCGAGCGCGCCCGCATCGCGACCGAGGGCTGGGGTGCCGAACTGCTCGCGCGACAGGCGCCGAACGGGCTGTGGGGCGGCGCGGCCTGGTCGCACGACTGGACGGACACGTTCCACGTCCTCGAGCTGCTCCGGCGGTTCGGGCTCGACCCCGCGAGCGCGGAGGCAAGGCACGCCGTCGCGCTCGTCCGGGAGCACGTGACCTGGGGCGACGGTGCCGGTTGGGACAACCCGTGGAATGGCAACGGCTTCTTCGAGGGCGAGGTCGAGCCGTGCATCAACGGCAACGTCGTCGATACCGGCGCGTATTTCGGGGTGGACATGGGCCCGCTGGTCGCCCGGCTGCTCGGCGAACAGCTGCCCGATGGCGGCTGGAACTGCGAGGTCGAGAACGGCGCCACCGTTTCCTCGTTCGGGACCACCATCAACGTCCTCGAGGGCCTGCTCGCCTACGACCGCGCCGTCGGCGGATCGGAGCGGGTGGGGGAGGCTCGGCGACGTGGCGAGGAGTACCTGCTCGAGCGCCGCCTCTTCCGCCGGAGGAGCACCGGCGAGGTCATCGACCCCGCGTGGCTCGAGTTCTCCTTCCCGCACTGGTACCACTACGACGTCCTGCGAGGGCTCGACTACCTCCGCGCGGCCGGCCACGACACCGCCGACGAGCGCCTCAGCGAGGCGCTCGGGATCGTCGAGGGGCATCGGGACCCGGACGGCCGCTGGCCGCTCCAGCGGATCTACGAGGGCGCGTCGCATCTCCAGATGGAGGGCGATGAGGGCAGCCCGAGCCGCTGGAACACGCTCCGTGCCATGCGCGTGCTCGCCTGGGCCGGCCGGGGCGCGTAGGGTCTCGTCGAACATGCATCCGCAGGCAGGGCCCGCGTCGAGCGTCACGACGTGCTGATCATCGTTCCGCCGTCCGAATCGAAGCGGGCACCCTACGAGGACGGGGCACCCGTCGACCTCGAGAGCCTGTCCTTTCCGGTGCTGACGCCGCTGCGCCGGCGGATCGTCGATTCCGTGATGGCCACGAGTGCGCAGCCCGACGCGTTCGCGCGCCTCCACGCTCGGCTCTCGATGGCGCCCGAGGTCATCCGGAACACGTGGCTCAGCGAGGTCCCGGCGATGCCCGCCTTCGATGTTTACACGGGTCCCTTGCACGAGGGCCTCGACGTCGGAGGGCTTTCCGGGGCGGCGTCAGAACTGGCGGATCGACGTCTCGTCGTCGTGTCGCCGGTCTGGGGCGCACTCCGGACGCGGGACCGGATCCCTCCCTATCGCGTCCACGTGTGCGCCCGACTCACAGGGATCGGCCGGCTCGAACCGACGTGGCGGACCGCGCTCCCGGCCGTGCTCGCCGAGGCCGCGGGGAGCGCGGAGGTCATCGTGGACCTGCGCTCGCCGATGGTCCAGGCCATGGGCATGCCTCGGGGCCTCGAAGGTCGAACCGTGATCCTGCGTGTTGACCAGGGACCGGCCGGACGGCGGATCGGCGGCGTCGTGGCGAAACGGGTCAGGGGAGAGGCAGCCCACCACCTGCTCGAATCAGGGGCCACGCCGGCCGATGCTCAGGCGCTGGCGGATGTCCTGGGAGACCGCTGGCCCGTGCGCCTCGACCGGGCCGAATCACCCGATGGACCCTGGAGCCTGACCCTGTCCGTCGAGGTGTAGCGCATCCCGTCCGGGCGTACCGCTCGGTTGCCCGCCTATCGAGCGGGGTTTCCCCGGCCGCGCAGCGCCCCGGTCAGGAGGATTGCATCGCGCCTGGCTCGGACGATGGGGGCCACGGCATGACTATATCGCGGTGCGTTATAGTTGCAAGGTCGTCATCCGCGTGGGAGCACGTACATGGCTCGGGTCGGGTTCGTCCTCGCCATCATTGGCGGCGCGTTCTGGATGAGCCTGCCGTTCTACCCGCCAGAGTGCGTCCCGGTGACCGGTGACAGCGAGGTCTTCTGCAATCGGCTGTGGAGCCCGGCGTTTGCGGCGATGCTCATCGGGGCGATCGCGCTCTACGGCTTCCTCCGGCGAGACGGCTCGGGCCGAGTGATTCCGGGGTTTCGCCCGATGATCATCGGTTTCGCACTCATGACGGCGGGGAACGTGGGGGAGTACTGGTTGGCCTTCCACCTCCCGCACCAGGGTGGCCTCGGCGGCATCGTGCGGGGACTGCTCTGGATGGCTGTCCTCGCCGGATGGTTGACCGCGCTGGTGGGGTCGTTCATCGCCGGTGCCGAGCTCCTGCGGTCGAAGCGTCGTGATCGGCACATCGGCTGGCTCTTTCTGCTCGGCTTTCCGCTGACGTTCGTGTTGGCCATCACGGTCGGGCCGAACCTGGCGCCCCTGCCGATCGGCCTGCTGGGCGTGGTCGTCGGGATCTACGGCCTCAC
>SCTE01000591.1 GCA_004298915.1 Chloroflexota bacterium
GGCGGTGCTGGAGCATTTGTCACAACAGGTGGTAGCGGTCTCGTCAGTGATTGGGGAGGTGCTTTCCCACCACAAGCATATGCTGATGCATTAACTACACATATTACTATTGAAGTAGTGGGAAGAGTAGCAGAAACATGGAATTGGACATGTAATATTCAGTATCAATTTGAAACATTATAGGGAGATATCATGGCACAACCACCAATCATACAATTACGCATAGGTGATGGTGATCCCTATGTGTATACACAACCATCTACTGCGGGATCAGCAGTAATTGGTACTGATCACTCTGAGAGTAATAAACTTAAAATAGTAATGTCCAATGCAATTGGAAATCTCGATCCATCAAGTGGAACGATTGCAGCTGGTTCATGTTCAATGAGTATAGATCCATCAGTAGGTGGAAATATTGAATTCTGTCCTAATGGCACAGGACAAACAAACTTCGCTCGTGGTAGCGTTGCCATTGAAGCTCAAGCAGGAACTGCTGGTAATCTGTTAATTACTAATACGACTGCTGGTGGTTTATCTGGGGTAATTGAAACAGGTGGCGCTCGTTTTATTAATAACTTTACTAATGGAAGTGCTTTTCCTACGAATACATTCGTGGGTTACAACTCAGGAGCCATAGCAACCCAGACAGTAAATGCCATAAATGATACGGGTATTGGATATGGATGTCTTGGTGCATTAACTGATGGTGCTCAGAACACTTGTATGGGAACATTAAGTGCTAATGTACTCACTACTGGAAATGATAATGTAGCAATGGGTTCCTATGCTTTAGGGTCTGCTGATACCTGTTCAGATAATGTAGCATTAGGCCATTCAGCATTATTTAATATTTCTGGTAATAGTTCTAATAATAATATTGGTATTGGAACCAATGCGGGTCAAAATCTTACTACATCATGTGCTAATAATGTACTCATTGGTACAAATGTAGTGGGAACTAATACTGATAATACTACCATTCGTATAGGCCAAGGTATGACTAAATGTTTTATCTCGGGTATTAGTGGTACATCAGTCACCGCAGTAGGTACGGTGGTTGTTGATTCATCAGGACAACTTGGTTCTACT
>SCTE01000021.1 GCA_004298915.1 Chloroflexota bacterium
TCTTCCTGACCCGACTCCGTGATGGCACCTGGGCCGGGCACGTCGCCGAGCACATCGCCCTCGAGCTCCAGAACCTCGCCGGCACGGACGTCCGGCACGGCAAGACCCGAGGGGCGGGCGCGGTCGGCCAGTACAACGTCGTCTACGAGTTCCGGGAGGAGCTCGTCGGCATCGAAGCCGGCAAGCTCGCCGTCCGGATCGTCAACCACCTCGTGGACCCCGCCTCGGATCCCGACCTCGACTACATCGCCGAGCTCGAGGCGCTCATCCGCCTTGCCGAGCGAGCGGCGTTCGGGCCTTCGACCCAGGCGATCCTCGATGAGGCGGCGTCGCGCGACATCCCGTTCATCCGGCTCGACCGGCACTCCCTCGTCCAGCTCGGCCAGGGGGTCCACCAGCAGCGGATCCGGGCGACGATGACCTCGCGAACGTCGGGCATCGCGGTCGACGTGGCGAGCGACAAGAACCTCACCAACCGGCTCCTGGATTCTGCCGGCCTGCCCGTGCCGAAGGCCGACGTGGTCGGTGATGTCGAGGCGGCGGTGGCGACCGCGCGCCGGCTCGGCTTTCCCTGCGTGATCAAGCCACTCGACGGCAACCACGGACGCGGGGTACAGCTCGATCTCCAGAACGAGGACGACGTCCGGGCGGCGTGGCCCGGCGCGTTCAGCGAGACGCGATCCGGCGAGGTCGTCGTCGAGACGTTCATCCACGGCAACGACTACCGCTGCCTCGTGATCGGCGGGCGGGTCGCCGCGATCGCCGAACGGGTGCCCGCGTCGGTGGTCGGCGACGGGACGTCCACGGTTCGCGAGCTGGTCGATCGCACCAACGCCGACCCGCGGCGGGGCATCGGTCATGAGAAGGTCCTGACCAAGATCAAGATCGACGAGGCGGCCGAGGACCTCGTCCGCGAGCAGGGCTTCGAGATGGATGCCGTGCCGCCCGCCGGTACCCGCGTGAAGCTCGCCCTGACCGGGAACATGTCGACTGGCGGGACCTCGATCGATCGGACCATGGAAGCCCACCCCGACAACGTCGAGATCGCCGAGATGGCGGCGCGGGTCGTCGGCCTCGACGTGGCCGGCATCGACTTCATCTGCCCGGACATCACGGTTCCGGTCCGCGAGACCGGCGGGGCCATCGTCGAGGTCAATGCCGCGCCGGGCTTCCGGATGCACACCCACCCGACCGAGGGCGAGCCGCAGTACGTCGCCCGGCCGGTGATCGACCTGCTGTTCCCGGCCGGTGCTCCGTCGCGGATCCCGATCATCGGGGTGACCGGCACGAACGGCAAGACGACGACGGTCCGGATGATCGCCCACATCCTCAAGCTCATGGGCCGGCGGGTCGGCATGACCTCGACCGACGGCATCGTCGTCGACGGCCGGATGATCAAGCGCGGCGACATGTCGGGCCCGAAGTCGGCCCGGATGATCCTCCAGAACCCGACCGTCGACACCGCGGTCTTCGAGGTCGCCCGAGGCGGGATCCTGCGCGAGGGCCTCGGCTACGACCGGAACGATGTCGCCGTCGTGACCAACGTCACCGGCGACCACCTCGGCATCGGTGGCATCGACACCGTCCGCCAGCTGGCGGACGTCAAGGCCGTGCTCGTCGAATCCGTGCCCCGCTCCGGGACGGCCGTCCTCAACGCCGACGACGTCAACGTCGCGCGGATGGGCCAGCAATGCGATGGCGCCGTCATCTACTTCTCGATGGAGACCGCCAAGGGCGAGCCGGGCTTCGATCGGGTCGATGGGCACTGCGGCCGCGGCGGCGCCGCGTTCATCGTCCGGCACACGCCGGAGGGGGACCAGATCGTGCTCCGCCATGGCCCCCGCGTGATGCCGGTCCTGTACACCCACCTGATCCCGGCGACGTTCGGGGGCAAGGCCCGGATGAACGTCGCCAACGCGCTGGCGGCCGCGGCGGCGGCGTGGGCCTCGGGCGCCCACCTGCACGACATTCGCCAGGGCCTGCGGACCTTCACGACCTCGTTCTTCCAGGCGCCTGGGCGCCTGAACCTCGTCGAGGTCGGCGGCGTTCGCGTCGTCATCGACTACTGCCACAACGTCGATGGCATGCGGAACCTGTCCGACTTCGTCAACCGGATGATGCTCGAGAACGGGGTCCGGACCGGCCGGGCGATCGGCGTGATCGGGGTGCCCGGCGATCGGCGGGACGAGGACATGCGCGACTACGGAGCGCTGGCCGCGACCGCCTTTGACGAGATCATCGTCCGCGAGGATCGCAACCTGCGGGGCCGGGCACCGGCCGAGACCGCGGCCGAGGTGCTGGCCGGGATCGAGACCGCCCGAGCCACCGGCGGCGTCACGGAAACGGCGGAGGAGATCCTCGACGAGCTGACCGCCGTGCGAGAGGCGCTCGCGAGGGCCAACCCGGGCGACCTGCTCGTGATGTGCGTGGACGATGCCCTGAGCGTCTACCGGGAGACGATGGCCGCCGCCGGCCGCGGCCTCGGCACCACGGCCTTCGCGGACCCGGGCGAGTTCGAGGCTCCCGAGGGCTGATCCTGCGGCCGGCCGGCCCTGGGCCCGCTGTCAAGTGCGAGGGCGCTCGACGGGCAGTCGACGCGCCCGCCGTATCGGCTAACGGCCGAGGTTCAGGTTCGCGCTGACGGCTCGAACGATCACCCAGATCTCGATCGCCGAGATCACCACGAGCGCGATACCGATCGCCATCTCCACGGGGCAGCTCCTCCATCCTCCGACCGCGCCGGTGCTCCGGCCTTCCGCCCATCATGGGCCGCCCGGCGAGGCGCCGCAAGGCGAATTCGCACTTGGGTCCCCGGTCGCGTGGCGGCGAGGCGGGCGGCCCCGAGGCCTCAGCGGCGAGGACGCTCCTCGAGCCGCGGCGCGAGGCTGATCAGGTCGGCCGCCGTCTCGACGGGACGGAAGTGGAGCTCCCGGAGGAGCGCGAAGACCGCTGCCCGCTCCTCGTGGCAGAGCAGGACGACGATCCGCGCGGCGTCGTGGCGCGACCCGTCCGAGGCGGCACCGGCACCGTTCAGCTCGGCACGGAGGGCGGCCGTCTCGGTCTCGTAGATCGGGATGTCCTGGGTCCAGCCGCCCGCCTTCGCACCGGCCCGCAGCTCGCCGATGACCGAGTCGCGCGAGCGTCCTCGAAGGTAGCCCAGGGTCTCCTTGAAGGCCAGTCGCTGGGCGCGCGCGGCCGCGATCCGGCCCATCCCACGGAGCGTGTCGTCGGGCCGATCGCCGGCGGTCCCGATGATCACGGTGATCGGCGTGACGCGGCCGCCGGCCCCTCCGGCAATTCCGTCGGCGAGGTCGAGGAGGACCTCCAGCCCCGCCTCGTTGTGGGCGAAGTCCACGATCGCCACCCGCCCGCCGTTCCGGAAGATGTTCATTCGACCCGGCGAGGAATCCGTGCTCGGGGCGAAGTCGAGCAGGCCCCGGCGGACCTCGTCGACGCTCAGGCCGGCGGCGCGTGCTCCGGCCGCCGCCGCCATCGCGTTGGCCACGTTGTGCCGGGCGAGGCCGGCCAGCGTGATCGGGATCTCGCGGACCGCGACGATCGGCGTCCAGTGCGCGCCCTCGGCCTCCCCCAGTTCACCCTGTCGGATGAGATAGGCCCGCCCGCCGGTCGCGAGATGCCGGCGGACCACCGGCGATGCGTCGCCGCGCTGGGAGAAGAACGCGACGTTGGCTCGGACGGTCCTGGCCACCGCCCGCACGAGCGGGTCGTCGGCGTTGAGGATCACCCACCCGGCGGGGCGGGTGATCCGGCAGATGGTTGCCTTGACCTCGGCCAGCTCCGGCAGGGTGTGGATCCCCTGCAGGTCCAGGTGGTCCGAGCTGACGTTGGTCAGGATGCTCACGTCATTCGATTCGTACCCGACGCCACGCAGGACGAGCCCGCCTCGAGCCGTCTCGAGGACCGCGATGTCGACGTCGGAGCGCGCGAGGATCTCGTGGGCCCCGCCGGGCCCGGTCCAGTCGCCCGGTTCGACCATCCGTTCATCGACGAGGATCCCGTCGGACGTCGTCGTGCCGACATGGCGCCCGGCCTCGAGCAGGATCCTCGTGAGCAGGCGAGTCGTCGTGGACTTGCCGTTCGTCCCGGAGATCGAGATCACGGGCATCCGTCGGTCGGCATCCCGGACCCACGGTGGCGGGGTTGCCGATGCGCGCCCGATCCGCGCGGTCCACTGGTCGAGGAGCCGCTCCTGCGCTCCGGTCAGGTGGGCCCGACGCGCCGGTGTCGCGGTGAGCTTGACCGAGCGCTCCGCG
>SCTE01000189.1 GCA_004298915.1 Chloroflexota bacterium
GCTCACCGGTGTGTACACCGTCCGGCTGACCGTTCGGGATCTGGCCGGCACCGCCAATTCCGTGACGAGCCGCACGATCTACCTCGAGAACACGCGCCGCGGGGAGTTGGCCGCTCGAACCCGCGTCCCGTTCGATCTCGGCGGCGGTTATCAGCTCGGCGTGGGCGTGGCCAATGGGGAGGCATCGCTGACGCGCGACCTGTTCAGCATTCCGTCCTACGGACCACCCCAGGCCCTGTCGCTCGAATACAGCTCGGCCGAGACGACGGCGTCCGGCAAGTTCGGCGTGGGTTGGGTTTCCAACCTCACGCAGTACCTGACGTTCGAGAGCGGGTTTGTCGTGTGGCATCGGGCCGACGGTGGCCGGGTGCCCTTCGGCAGCGTGGCGGGCGTCTGGACTCCCCTTGCCTCGAGCCATGATGTCCTCGCGGTCGTTGGCTCGACCTATACGATCACCCAGCTCGACCAGACGGTGCTCACGTTCCAGAACGTGGCCCCTGGGCGGTTGACCAAGATCCAGGACCGGTTCGGCCAGGCCCTTTCGCTCGCCTGGACGGCGTCGTCGGCGACCGCTACTGACGCCTCGAGTCGCGTGACCGCGATCACGATCAACTCGGCCAACGACCGGATCACCGATGTGACCGATTCGGCGGGTCGGCACTGGGGCTTCGCCTACTCTGCCGCCAACGACCTGATCACCCTGACCGATCCCGCCAGCAAAACCACGACCTTCGCCTACGACGCGCTCCATCGGATGACGACGGTGACCCGTTCGCGCTCGCAAGCGGTTGGCGGCGCAGAAACCCTGATCTGGCGGGTTGGGTACGGGACCGGTGGTGCAACCACGGTCACGGATCCGCTCGGGGACCTCCAGAGCCCGACGAAGGCACCGACCGAATTCACGTACGGGACGAACACGACGACGGTCGAGCGCCTCCGCGTGTATGGGCAACCGGTCGCGGGGGATTGGATCTCGGACGACACGAGCTATGCCCTTGACGATCAAGGCCGGGTGACATCGATGGTCGATCCGCTCGGAGCGACCACGAGTTCGACGTACAACGCCGCGTCCGATCTCCTGACGATCACCCGCCCGATCGACGCGACCACGACTGCCACGACGACGTACACCTACGATGCCCGCGGGAATGTCCTGACCGAACTGGTGCCGCTGACCGGATCGACGTCGGTGACGAGCGTCATGACCTATTCCGCGACGAACGACCTCCTGACGCGAACCGAGGCGGACTCGGATTCGGCGACCCGAACGGTCACGAAGTACGGGTACGACGGATCGGGCCACCTGACGAGCGTGAACATCAATTGCACGACGTCCGGGACAACACCTCCAGTGCAGGGACAAGGTGGAACCTGCACCGGTGCCGGGACCCAGGACGCGTCGACCAATCTGATTACGACCTACACGTACACGGCCCAGCATCAACTCGACACCGAGACCGATCCCCTCGGCCGGGTTACGAAGCACACCTACGACACGCTCGGGACGGCCGGTGCCACGTATGGCTTCGAGGTATCGGTCACCGCGAACTACGTCTCGGGCCAGTCGGCGACCTCGGAGCGCAACGTCGTGACGAGCCAGGCCTACGATCAGGCGACGACGGCAGGCAAGGCGGGCCTTGCCACCTCCTCGACCGATGCTCTCAGCAACGTCACGACCTACGCCTACGATGCCTTGAGCCGGCAAATCAGCGAAGTCTTGCCATCCGACGGTTCGATCCCGGCGCTGACCCGGACGACGACGTTCGATGAACTTGGCAATGTCCTGACCGAATCGGAAACCTGGCCCGGACTCGCGACGCCGCGGGTGACGACGCACGTCTACGACCTCGTCAACCGCGAAACGCGGACCACCGATCCCGCCGGAACGACGGCCGACTCGTCGTATGACGCGGCCGGCAACGGCACCGGGTCGGTCGGGGGTGGGATCACGACGGCTCGTACCTTCGATGGCGTCGGTCGTGTCGTGAGCGAGACGATCACGGACCCGGTGACGGGTCCCGCGACCACGACCCACGCGTACGATCTGGCCGGCCGCGAGGTCGAGACCACGAATCCGGAGGGCGAACTCACCGATCGAACCT
>SCTE01000190.1 GCA_004298915.1 Chloroflexota bacterium
GGAGATCTTCCAGGGGATGCTCGGCAAGCCGATCGCGATCGACACGCTCGGCGGCTTCCTCTCGTGGCGCACCTTCAACTTCCTGCCCGTGATGGTTGGTATCTGGTCGGTCGTCGCGCTCTCGGGGACGCTGGCCGGGGAACTCGCCCGGGGCAGCCTCGACGCGCTCGCCGCGGGACCGGTCTCGCGCCGGCGCCTGGCCATCGAGAAGCTCGGCTCGCACCTCGCGGCGCTGGGCATCGTGGTGGTGGTGCTGGCCCTGGTCACGCACGCCTCGATCGTCGCGTTCGGGACTCTGCCGGGCGATCAGATCGGCCTGGGACCCGTGCTTGCACAGCACGTCTGGATCTACCTGACGGCGCTCGCACCGGGAGCGATTGCGTTTGCCGTGGCGCCTGTCGTCGGTCGAGGAACGGCGCTCGGGATCGGTGCGGTCGTGCTCTTCGCCAGCTTCGTCGTCAACGGCTACGGCGAGACCGTCCCGGCCTTCGACCAGGTGCGCGGCCTCTCCTACTTCGGGCTGACAGCCGGGCACCGGCCCATGGCCGGCGTCTGGGATTGGCCCTCGATCGGGGTGCTCGGCGGGTTCATCCTCCTGGCCCAGGCTGTCGGCATCGCGCTGTTCGATCGCCGCGATCTCGTGGTCCCGTCGGGCGGCAGGCAGCGGATTCCGCCGCTGCGCGTCGGCGTGGCCGGCCCGTTCACGCGGGCCTATTTCGAGCGCCTCCCGGCGGCGATCGCGTGGGGCCTCGGCCTGGCCCTGTACGGCCTGGTCCTCGCGACCTCGGCCGACGAGTTCGTCGCCCAGCTGTCGAAGATCCCGCAGGTGCTCGACATGATCACCCGGCTCTTCCCGGATGCCGACATCCTGTCCGTCGGCGGCTTCCTCCAGCTGGCGTTCTTCGGCGAGGCCGTGATCCTGGTTGCGCTCGCCGCGGCGGCCTTTGTCGGCGGCTGGGCAAGCGACGAGGGGGACCGACGGCTCGAGATGGTCCTCGGGACGCCGATCAGCCGCGTCGGCTGGGCGCTCAAGAGCGGCGCCGGGGTCTTTGCCGCCATCGCGACCCTCATCCTGCTGGCCGACCTCGGCGTCATCGTCGGAGCCGCGATCCAGGGCGAATCGGGCCTCGACATCGCGATCGGCGTGTCGGTCCTCGGCGCCTACGGCATGGCGATCGCCGGCGTCGGCCTGGCGGTCGGGGGCCTGACCCGGCCTTCCGTCGCGGCGCCCGTGACCGTCGGGCTCGGGCTGGGGTTCTACCTCCTCGACCTGCTCGGCTCGATCCTCCGGCTGCCGGATGCGATCGTCGACCTGTCGCTGAACCGCCATCTCGGACGGCCGATCCTCGGCGACTTCGACACGGTCGGCCTGGTGATCTGCGCGGTCCTCGCCCTCGGCGGGCTGGCCGTGTCGGCCATCGGCATGCAACGACGCGACCTCGGCCGCTAGGGCCGTCGCTTGCCACCGCTCGCGGTCGCGCTCGTCCTGATTGCGGCCGTCCTCCACGCCGGCTGGAACGTCCTCCTCAAGACGTCCGGCGATCCACTCCGGACGGCGGTCCGCCTGCAGGCGATCGGGACCGCGGTGCTCGTGCCGTTCGGGGCCTGGGCGTGGCTTGCCCACGGCAGCCCGGCGATCGACGGCGGGGGAGTGGCCCTGGCCCTCGTATCCGGCGTGCTCGAAGCCGGCTACTTCGTGTTCCTGTCGTCGGCCTACGCCCGCGGTGACCTGTCCCTCGTCTACCCGCTGGCCCGTGGCAGCGCCCCGCTCATCGCGATCGCGGTCGGGCTCGGGCTGCTCGGTGAGCGACTGTCCGGTCCGGCACTCGTCGGCGTCGGATGCATCGTCGTCGGGATCATGCTGGTCGCGCGCCCATGGCGGGCGGTTCGGGCCGCCGGGCGGCACCATCGCGGCGCGATCGGCTTTGCCCTGCTGACCGGCGCGATGATTGCCGGCTACTCGACCGTCGACCGGCTCGGGGTCCGCGTGCTCGAACCGTGGCTCTACGGATCGTTCCTCGCGGTCTTCGCCACGATCATCCTGACGACCGTTGCGGTCGTCGGCCGGCGGACCGGGATCATCGCGACGCCGCTCGCGAACGGGAACCCGACGCCGCTCTGGCGCGATGCCGCGACCGGCGTCCTGTCGCTCGGTGCCTACCTCCTCGTGCTGTTCGCGTACTCGCTGGCGCCGCTCGCCGCCGTGGCGCCGCTGCGCGAATCGGGGATCGTGATCGCGGCGGCCTGGGGTGCGCTCCGGCTTGGCGAGTCCGCCGGGCGTCGGCAGGCGGGAGCGCGAATCGGAGCCGCCGGCCTCGTGGTCGTCGGCGCCGTGCTCCTGGCCGTTTCGCACTAGGCGGAAGCGAGGTCGCCGGGGCGCCTGCGCCCAGAGGCACGAGCCCCAGGCTACGACTGGATGTGCGGGGCTCCGCGACCGAACAGCCGTCGTTGCCCGTATCGGCTGTTGACGAGGGCCACCCCGGCGAAGACGAGCCCGGTCCCCAGCAGGACGCGCGCATCAACGGTTTCCCCGAAGACGATCGCGCCCGACACGATGCCGATGATCGGCAGCAGATACGCGACCAGCGACGTTCGGGTCGCCCCGATCCTGGACAGCAGGCGGAAGTTGACGAGGTAGGCGAGGCCTGACCCGAGGATGCCGAGCCAGACGACCGAGCCGATCGCCGGAAGCGTCCAGGCCACCGACAGCGGATCCTCGAACAGCACGGCCATGACGCACACGATGATGAAGGCGAACCCGACCTGGAAGAGGGCCGGGATCATCGGTCGCAGGCCCCGGACGTTGCGGCGCGCATAGACCGCACCAGCCGCGTACGCGAGCGTCGAGCCGAGCAGGGCCAGTTCGCCGACGAGGCTGCTCTCCCCGCCGGCGAGGCCCAGGCTCCGACTGACCAGGATCACCACGCCCGCATACCCGACGATCAGGCCGACCAGCCGGTTGACCGTGATCGGCTCGTCATGGAGGAAGAGCGACGCGATGACGATCACGAACAGTGGCACGGCGCCGTTGAGGATGGCGGCGAGGGCCGAAGCGACCGACCGCTCGGCGGTCGTGATGAGGTAGAACGGGAGCACGATGTTGATGACGGCCATCACGACGAGGTGCCCGTAAATCCTCGGGCTGCGCGGCAGCGGTTCGCGGGCGACGAACACGACCGTCGCCAGGATCGTGAGGCCGATGCCCAGGCGAGCGGCGATCAGCGTGAACGTCGGGAGCGTCTCGACGCCGATCTTGATGAACACGTAGCTCGTGCCCCACATGAACCCGAGGGCAACCAGGAGCAGCCAGTCGACTCGGGAGGGACGCGCGATCATCGGCGCATCATATCGAACGTTGGCCTAGTGCGATGGGCCAAAATCGACGAGCCCTGACCGTCCCGGATACCATCCGGTGATGCTTGCGCTGAGGGTCCTGTTCCTGCTCGCCGGCGCCATCCTCGGCGTGTTCTACCCGTTCCTGTCCGCGATCCTGGCCGACCGGGGCTTCGAGCCGGCCGAGATCGGGTTGACGGCCGCTCTCGCCTCCCTCGCATTCATGTTTGCCGTACCGGTCTGGGGCCATCTCGGCGATGTCGTCATCGGAAGAGTGGCGGCCCTTCGAGCCGGGGTCGTCGGGTCCACGGCCGCGCTGCTCGGGCTGCTCCTGGGTGCACCGCCGATCATCGTCGTCGGCCTCATCGTCGCCTATTCCGCATTCGAGTCGTCGATCGCACCGCTCGCGGACGCGCTGGCGGTCAACGCGCTGGCACGCTCGGGGCGGTCGTATGGCCGGATCCGGCTGCTGACCAGCCTCGGATTCGCCGTGGTGTCGATCCTCGCCGGTGCCCTGTATAACGTCACGGGATTCTGGCCGGCCCCGCTGCTCGTTCTTGGTTGCGCCATCGTCATCGTCGTGGCGCTCCGCTGGGTGCCGGATGTGGCGCGATTTCAGCCGGCCATGGCCCCCGATGCCGCTCAGAAGTCCGTCGTCGCTCGTCGGGGCGGCTCATTCATGCTCGTGCTCCGGACACAGCCGCGCCTCCGCGGCACGCTCCTCGGCCTCGGCCTCGTCCATGTCGGCATCCTTGCGGGGTTCACCTTCCTCGCCCTGCGCCTCCTGGAGCTGGGCGGGCAGCCATCGGATGTCGCGCTTTCCGCGGGCCTCTCCGCGCTTGCCGAAGTCCCGGCGATGGCCCTGATCCCCCGGATCGTGCGCCGCACCGGGACGCGCGCCCTCCTCGCGGGCGGCATGATCCTCTACGCGGCGGTCCTCGTTTCGTGGGCGCTCCTCGCCGATCCATCGCTGATCGTCGCCACGCGCCTGTTGAGTGGCGTGGCGTTTGCCGCGATTACGATCGGAGCGGTCATGACGATCGCAGCGCTCCTGCCCCCGGAGCTTCAGGCCACGGGCCAGGGCCTCTACCAGACGGTCGGCTTCGGCGCCGCGGCGGTCTTCGCGAACGCACTGGGTGGCGTGGTCTTCGGCCTTGGGGGCGCCATGCCCTTGTTCCTCGGTTCCGCGGTCCTGGCCCTCGCGGGCGCGGCGGTCGTCTGGCGAGTCGTGACCTCGGCGGCGCCAGGCGCATCGGGTTCTGCCGCGCCCCTCGCTGCCCGATAGGATCGACGGCGTCATGTCGACTTCCGAGACCCTGCCAACACCGGAGCCCAGCCTTCGAGAACGGTTGGTCGGCCTGGATCCGATGGCTGCAGAGCACCCCGAGGCGATCCGGGTCGTTCGATCTCCGGCGCGGGTGAACCTGATCGGAGAACACACCGACTACAACGGCGGGCTCGTCCTGCCGGCGGCCATCGACCTGGAGATCCAGGTTGCGCTGATCCCGACCGACGACGACCGTGTCGAGCTGACCCTGGCTTCGACCGGCGAGCGCGGGGTCATCGACCTCCGGGACGTCGGCCCAAGGCGCGGGACGTGGCTGGACTACGTCGCGGGCACGGCCTGGGCGCTCCGCGAGGCCGGGGTTCCGATCAGCGGCTTCCGGGGGATCCTCGAATCGTCGATCCCGTCGGGCGCCGGCCTGTCGTCATCGGCGGCTCTCGAACTCGCGATGGCGTGGGCACTCACTCGAGGCGAGGGCCCGCCGCTCGATCCGATGCGCCTTGCCCTGACAGCGCAGCGGGCCGAGAACGAGTATGTCGGCGTCATGTGCGGCCTCATGGACCAGTTCGCCGTGACCCTGGGTCAGGCCGGCAAGGCGCTCATGCTGGACTGTCGATCCCTCGAGTGGCACCCCGTTCCGATCCCCCCGGAACTCGAGATCGTCGTCTGTCACTCAGGCAGCCCGCGGCGCCTGGAAGCTTCGGCCTACAACGCCCGCCGCGACGAGTGTCACAGGGCTGTCACCGCGCTCGCAGCGCGCGAGCGGGGCGTTGCGTCCCTGCGCGACGTCGACCTGCCGATGCTGGAGCGCCACGAGGCGGAACTCGATGAAGTGGCGTACGCCAGGGCGATGCACGTCGTGACCGAGAACGCCCGGGTCGTCGCGGTCGAATCGGCCCTTCGGGACGGCGATTTCCTCGCCCTCGGTTCGCTGTTTGCCGCGTCGCACGCGTCGCTCCGCGACCGCTTCGAGGTCTCGTCACCGGCGCTCGACGCGCTGGTGGAGATCGCGGTCGAAACACCGGGCGTTGTGGCCGCTCGCCTGACGGGCGCCGGATTCGGCGGCTGCACCGTCAACCTCGTCGAGCGCGGGCGGGCCGACGAGCTGCGCACGAAGGTGGACCGCGACTACGGTCGCCGCACGGGCCTCACGCCGAGCGTGTTCGTGGTCGATGCCGCTGACGGTGCCGGTCCGGTCCTGTTCGACACGCCCGCCTGACCCGTTCGACGGCTCAGTCGGCGGAGAGCACCCACAGCCGGGCCGCAAAGTCCCCGGACGGTGTCTCGTGGCCTGCAGCCGCCGACCGGACGACGAGGCCGGCGGCCATGAGGAGGTCTCCGCCGAATCGGACCTCGGCAGGGCTCCGGGACGGCGGGTGGCCGGTGCCCGTCGACCACTCCTCAACACGGTACGTGAGCGCACCGTCGAGGCCGCGAAGCCGGAGGCGATCCGGCGGCTGGACCGGTTGCGCGAGGATTCGGACGTGGGCGACGATCGCCGTCCGTTGGTCCGGCGCGACGACCATCCAGGCGGCATCCTCGTTGCCGGCCGGACTGCGCAGGCGAAT
>SCTE01000191.1 GCA_004298915.1 Chloroflexota bacterium
CCACCGGCCGCGGACGGGACGCCCGCCGAGTAAGCGCCTTACCATGCGGCGATGGAGCGCCACGAGTTCCTGACCCACCTCCATCGCCTCGTCCGGCCGCGCAACTACCTCGAGATCGGCGTCCAGAAGGGCAAGAGCCTGGCGCTGTCGCATGTCCCGAGCATCGGCGTCGACCCGGAGTTCGTCATCAACCGGGCGCTCCGCTGCGACCTCCACCTGGTGCGGTCGACCAGCGACGACTTCTTCACGCATCGCGACCCGATCCGCCATCTGCGGAGTGGCCGGAACCCGTTGCGGAACCTGGCTCGCGGGCGGCCGATGTTCGACCACTATCGCGGGGGCACGCGCCTGGACCTCGCGTTCGTCGACGGCATGCACCTGTTCGAATTCGCGCTGCGCGACTTCATGAACGTCGAGCGGTTCGCCGATTGGTGGAGCGTGATCGTCTTCGACGACGTCCTGCCGCGAAACGTCGACGAGGCCGCGCGCGAGCGCCACACGACCGATTGGACCGGCGACGTCTACAAGCTGATCCCGACGCTCGCCCGCCACCGGCCCGAACTGCTCGCCATCCAGGTGGACACCCAGCCGACGGGCCTCCTGGTGATCCTCGGCGCGGATCCCGCGAACCACGTCCTGCGCGATTACTACGAGGCGATCGTCGCGGAGGCCGGCTTGGACGACCCACAACCCGTGCCGTCGTGGGTCCTGAACCGCGATGCCGCCGTATCCCCGGAGGCCTTGATCGCCTCCCCGTTGTGGGCCGACCTCGTGGGCGGCCGGCGTTGGCGGCGCGGTCGGGACGCCGGCCGCAGGCAGCTCCAGGCCCGCCTTGAGGCCATCGGCCTCAGCCCGGCCCTCCCCGTGGCGATCGATGCGTAGCGGCGCCAGGACCGGCGCGATCGCCCGGTTGCGGGCTCGTCTCGGGCATCTCGCCCGGCGGCCAGCGACCCGGCCGAGTCCGACGGTTCCGAACCCCTCGGTTGCTCCGCCCGTGCTGTCGCCGGAGCTGCCGTTGCCGCCCACTCGACTGCGTGCCGGCGGCACGAACTTCCGTGCCGACACGGACTTCCTCGCCACGGCGACCAGGGAGGCCACTCGCCTGGTCGCCGACGCCGGGTTCTCGCGTCCGCTCCGGGTCCTCGACCTCGGCTGCGGAGCCGGTCGGCTCGCCTACGGCCTGATCGAGATCGACGCGCCGATCGCCCGCTATGACGGCGTCGACGTGATGGCGCCGCAGATCGACTGGTGCGTCCAGCAGGTCACGCGGCGCCATCCCGAGTACCGGTTCACGACCATCGATGTCTACAACGAGCGCTACAACCCGGGCGGCGCCCGAGCCGCGTCCGACACCGCGCTCCCGCTCGAGTCCGCGTCGTACGACGTCGCCTACGCCTATTCGGTCTTCTCGCACCTCTTGTCGGCGGACGTCCGGGCCTACCTGGTGGAGTTCGCCCGGCTGCTCGTCCCGGGCGGCATCGCGATGGTCACCGGGTTCATCGAGGAGGACGTGCCAGACGAGATGGTCAACCCGCCCGGCTACCTCGAGGAAGCCTGGGGTGGTCCGCTCCATTGCGTCCGGTACGCGCGGGCCTACATCGCGACGATGGCCCGCGACGCAGGCATGGCGGTCGAGCGATTCGAGCACGGCGAGGAAGCCAACGGGCAGTCGAGGCTGATCCTGCGACGGGCC
>SCTE01000192.1 GCA_004298915.1 Chloroflexota bacterium
TTCGTCGGTCGAGGTTCATGGGCGCGCCAAGCCCGACAGCAACGACTCCGTCCTCGAGCACGTCTGCGATGACGGCGTTGATCGCATCGAGAACAGCGTCCTGCGACTGCTTTGGCGTCGCGATCTCCATCGTCGCTCCGATCGTGCCCGCACGATCGACGACGCCGGCGAGGATCTTCGTCCCGCCGAGGTCGACCCCGATAGCCCGTTCCGGCTGCATCGCGCGGCTACCATACCGCCCCGGATGCCCGACCAAGAGAAGCCCTATCGCCGCTATCGAGGCGGGCGGGTCAAAGGGCGGGTTCCGCTCCAGCGTCATCTCGCGACGGCGGGTCGGCCGGGACGTACCGACGGATCGCCGGACCGTCCATCTCGCACGCGGCGGGGCTTCCTCCGGAGGATCCGTTGGAAGCTGATTCTCGTTCTCGCGCTCCCGCTTCTGCTGCTACTCGTGGTCGCCTGGGGAGTTGCGAGCTATCTGGCGTTCTCGCACGGCATCGGGTCCGCGAACAGGCTCGTGCCGTCGAGCGTGCGGCACCAGCTCACGAAGCAGAGCGGCCTGCTGTCCTCGACGCCGACGACGATCCTCGTGTTCGGCACCGACGGTGGCGAGACGGGCCGCGCAGGCTCGCGCCATTCGGACTCGATCATGCTCGTCCGCACGGATCCTGGAAAGCACCGGCTTGCGTATCTCTCGATCCCACGCGACCTGCGGGTGGAGATCCCAGGCTACGGCGCGAACAAGATCAACGCCGCATTTCAGTTCGGCGGGCCGACGCTCGCACTGCGTACGGTCAAGGATCTGACCGGGCTCGACGTCAACCACGTCGCTTTCGTCGATTTCGCGCACTTCAAGGAGTTGATCGACGCCGTGGGCGGCATCGACCTGACCGTGAAGAAGCCGATCCTCTCGAACAAGTTCGACTGCCCGTACGGATCGCAGACGCGGTGCGACCGCTGGCCCGGCTGGCGCTTCGCGAAGGGAACCCAGCACATGGACGGACGGCGCGCGCTGATCTTCTCGCGGATCCGCGAGAACAAGCTCGACCCGGCCGAGACCGACTTCGACCGTGCTGCGCGCCAGCAGCAGGTGATTCAGGCGACCGCTGCCAAGCTCACGGGGTTCTGGCCCGCCGTGAAGCTTCCGTTCACCGGCAGCAAGATCGTCAAGCCGCTCGCGACCGACCTTTCCGCCTGGGAGATCCTCCAACTCGGCTGGGCGTACTTCCGCTCCAACTCGAGCCGCGCGCTCCACTGCCGCCTCGGTGGCGAGCCTCAGTCGGTCGGCGGGCAGTCGGTCATCGTCGGGTCCGAGGACAACGCGGCGACGATCTCGATGTTCCTGGGCCGCTCGTCGCCTCTCCCGCCGCCGAAGGGCCTCCCCTACGCGCCGGGCTGCACCGTCGGCGGATAAGGACAGCTTGGGGACAGACTTCAGTCTGTCCCCAAGTCCGCCAGTCTTCGTTCGGCCGCGGTGAGCGGCCCGCCCGCATCGCCTGTGTTCACGGTGCCGACAGGCTCGATCAGCAGGACATGAGCCTCATCGTCCGCCCGCGGGCAGTGCTCGACACCACGCGGGACGACGAAGAGCTCGCCCTCGCGCAACTCGACGTCACGATCGCGGAGCTGAATCGTCAACGTTCCCTTCAGAACCAGGAAGAAGTCGTCCGTTTCCGGGTGTGAGTGCCAGGTGAACTCGCCTTTCACCTTGACGACCTGGAGCTTGTAGTCGTTCAGGTTGCCGACGATGCGAGGGCTGAAGACCTCGTCGAACGTCGCAAGCGCGTCGGCCAGGTTGACCTTCTCGCTCAGTCGGAGCCACCCGTCTTCTTGTCGCCGCCGGTGCTCTTGCCCTTGTCCGCCGATCCGCTGCCCGACGTCTTCTCGCCGGTGGCGGCCTTCTCGGGCTTCGCATCGCTCGACGAGCCGCCGTCTGCCGAGGCGCCCGAGTCGTCTTTCCCTGGCTTGCGACCGCCGCGGCCGTAGTCGGTCGCATAGAAGCCCGAGCCTTTGAAATGCACCGCGACCGGGAACAGGATCTTCTCGACCGGCGCAGCGCCGCATTCCTGGCAGACCTCGATCGGGGCGTCCGCAAAGCGCTGGAACACCTCGAAGGTATGCCCGTTCGGGCAGCGGTACTCGTAGATCGGCATGAGCGTTGCAGCCTAATGGTCA
>SCTE01000193.1 GCA_004298915.1 Chloroflexota bacterium
GACGCTCCCGACCACACCCGGCCTGAGGTTCCGGACGCGATACCCGGGACCCGACAGCCGTGCCAGGAAGGTGGGTGCGACGTTCCCGGGCTCGGCGGGCGCCACGGTCTCGTCCGGCTCCGGCGCGGATCGTGGCCGGAGCATCGTCAACGCCACGTAGGTCAGGAGGACCGCGAAGAGCGCGGCGAGGATCCGCTCGTCGAGCAGGAACGCGATCATCCCGCCGAGCAGGGCACCGATCGCCGTGAACAGCTCGAGGGTCATGCCCAGGCGGAGGTTGGCGACGCGGCGCTCCAGGAAGACGCTGGCGGACGCGCTGCTGGTGACGATCACGCAGACGAGCGACACCCCGATCGCCTCGCGCAGCGGCAGGTGGAACCCGAGGGTCAGGAGCGGGACGATGAGCAGTCCGCCGCCCAGCCCGAGCAGGGACCCGAAGATCCCGACCCCGACCCCGCCGACGAGCATCAGGACGGCGATGTCCATCGGATCAGCGGCTCGAGGCGGTCATGGGACGGCAGCCCACGACCGGGTCAGGGGCGGAGGTGCTGCGGCGCGTACGGCAGGAGCGCCACGATCCGGGCCCGCTTGAGGGCGACGGACAGTTCGCGCTGGTGGCCGGCGCAGGTCCCGGTCTTGCGACGCGGTTCGATCTTGGCGCGCTCGGACAGGAACCGGCGGAGGCGGTTGACCTCCTTGTAGTCGATGACGCCGGTCTTGTCGGCACAGAACGTGCAGACCTTGCGGCGCCGGCGATCCCGGTAGTCGTCCTTCTTGCGGGTGCGCGGTGCTGGCATGAATGGGTCTCCTCGCGGCGCCCGCGAACGGGCGCGTGCTGGTCAGCAGTGGGTCAGAACGGAAGTTCGTCGATCTCGGTGTCGTCGTAGCCGCCACCGGACGGCGGCCCGCCGGCAGCGCCGCCGGATGGACCCGCGCCGGCGGACCCACCGGGAGCTCCGCTGAAGCCGCCCTCCTGGTCGCGCTTGTCGAGGCCCATGACGTTGTCCGCGCTGACGTCCAGGGACATGCCCTTGCGCCCGTCGTTGGTCTCGTATTCGCGGGTCCGGAACCGCCCGTCGACGAAGACGCGGCTGCCCTTGCGCAGGTTCTCGGCGGCTCGCTCGGCGCGATCACCCCAGACACTGACCCGGAACCAGTCGGTCGCCTCGATCCACTCCCCGGTCTGCTGGTTCTTCGTCGCCTGGTTGACGGCGACGCTGAACGTTGCGACGGGGCGGCCATTGGGCGTGTACCGAAGCTCGGGATCGCGTCCGAGGTTGCCGATGATCTGGATCTTGCAAAGCGCCATCGGAAACTCCTCTCAGTCGATGGCGGCCGGAGCCGCCTCGCTCTCGGATTCGTCGATCCGCTCGGTCCCGTCGTCATCGTCCTCGTCCTCGGCGGACGGGAGATCGGTGTCGTCGAGGTCCTCGGACCCGTCCTCGCGCATGGCGCGCACCGGGCGCTCCTGGCGGACGATGAGGTGCCGCATGACTTCTTCCGTGATCATGAGGGTCCGCTCGATCTCGGCGATCGTGCCGGCAGCGCCCTCGAACAGGACGATGTGGTACGAGCCCTCGCGGTAGCGGTCGATGGGATAGGCCAGGCGGCGGCGGCCCCAGGGCGCGACCTTGATGATCTGGCCGCCGTCCGTGGTGATCTGCCGGGTCGTGCGATCGACGATCGCCGCGATGCGCTCGTCCGATGCGTCCGGACGGAGCACGAGCATGAGTTCATATCGGCGCATGGGCCGTCTTCTCCTTCCAATGGGTATGCCCTGCTATCCGGATGGACGCGGAGCGGAAAG
>SCTE01000022.1 GCA_004298915.1 Chloroflexota bacterium
CCGGCCTTGCTGACCAGCTCGGGAAGGGCCCCGTCATCGAGCCCGATCAGCGCGGCCATCGCGCCGTCACGTCCGGCTCCCGAGGCCTGCATGAGGCGGCCGCGTTCGCGCACGAGCCGGATCCCGTCCGCGATCGAGATCACGCCGGCCGCGACCATCGCCGAGTACTGGCCCATCGAATGGCCGGCCATGAACACCGGGGCAGGAGCAGATCCACCATCCCGGGCCCAGGCCTCGCGGAGTGCCTCGAGGTACGCGATCGACGTGGCGAGGAGCGCGGGCTGGGCATGCTCGGTACGGTTCAGGGTCTCCTCGGGTCCCGTCCAGGCGAGCTCGGCGAGGTCCTCCCCGAGCGCAGCGTCGGCGGCCCGGAAGACAGCCATCGCGGCCGGAGACGCGGCAGCGAGGTCCTGGCCCATGCCGACGGACTGGGAACCCTGTCCCGGAAAAATGAATGCGACCTTGTCCATGGCCTCCCTGCTCGGTTCGGGGTCCGCGACACGGTGGCGCGCCCTTGGGCTGGCCCGACCATCCTGCCCCGACTTCGGGGCCGGCGAGCGTGAAATCCATGTGATCGTGCACACAATCCGGTCTAGCTGCGATAGGATCCGCTCTGATGACCGAACCCCTTCCGGCTCGTCGCCGCCCCCGTGGGGCAAGCGTGCGGGCCATTGCCCGCCGTTTCGAGGCCGATCTCGGGGCCTCCGTCCTGGCCGGCCCGCGCATTCCGAATGTCCGCCAGATCTCGGAGCGCGTCGCCATGGGTCGGGCGCTCTGGCGCGAGCTGGTCATCGGCTTTGCGTCCCAGCTCGGGGACCTGCGCCTCGGGTTCACCCAGCTCGCGGCCCTGTACGTCCTCGCGGACGGGAGCACGACCACGATCGGGGAGCTCGCGGAGTCCCTCGCACGGTCGCCCTCGGCAACCAGCCGCCTCGTCGATGGTCTCGTCCGGCGGCGGCTGGTCGAGCGGCACGAGGAACCCGATGATCGCCGCCAGCGGTCTGTCGTCCTGACCCACCGAGGGCATGCCGTGCTCCGGGCCGTGGATCGCGCCCGCGCTGATCAGTTCCTGACAGCGGTTCGCCCGCTCACGACAGCCGAGCGGGCCCTGGTCGCCATGGGCGTCGCCGCGCTCGCGACCCGCGCCTTCTCAAGGAAGGGTCGCGTGGTGCGAACAGGGACCGGCGAGGGCTGACCGAACTTCGGGGAGGGACCTGCGCGCGGGCTCTGCCTGCGCGTGCTCAGCGCTGACGCCCGGACAGCCGGCGCCACCCAAGCCACCCAACTGCCAGGATGATCACGAGGGCGGCTCCCGCAACGATGGGTGGGATCGCGTCCGCCCCGACTGCGCGTCCATCGCCTGCCACTGGATCGGTCGAGGCCGTCGGATTGGCGATAGCAGACGGGGACGGGCCGGCCGTGGGCTCGGGGTCGGTCGGGCTCGCTGATGGCATCGCGGTGGGCGATTGGGTCAGCGACGGCTGCACCGTCGGCGCTGACGCGGGCGTCGGTGAGGGTGCCTGTGTCGGCTTCGGTGTGGCGCGGGGCGTCGCGCGGGGTGTCGGCGCCGGTGTCGGAGGTCTGGTCGCCGTCGAAACGACCGTGATCACCCCCGACATCTGTTCGGGGTGGACTTCACAGAAATAGGGGAACGTCCCGGCCGATGAGAACGTGGTCGTGAACGAGTCGCCGGCCAGGAGGAGACCGGCGCTTGCGGGGTGATCCGGAAATCGATGGTCGATCGACCCGGGTGCACCGCTGGTCACCGAGTGTGGGTCGCCGCTGGCCACCCAGGTGACGGTGGAACCGATCGGCACCGTGAGTGCGGACCCACCTCCGGGAGCCACGTATTCGTAGTTCTGGGCGTGGATCGTGAACGATGCGCCGGTCGCCGGCCCAGCCGCGGCGATGACCATCGCCAGCAACATGCCCGCAACCCCGACTGCCGCATGCAGCCGGGAGCACAACCCGAAATGCGATATGAGCCGCCTTGCGCGCATCACCTCGAGGTACGACGGCAGCACGCGATCGGATCGTCGGGAGATCCGATTCCCGTCACCTGTCGTAAGGATCGGGTAACCGAGCGGCGGAGTCCATGACGCCAGCGGTGAGCCCAGGAGGACGGTATGCGATCGCGACTAGCACTTCTCGGAGTCATCGGGCTCCTTGCGTTGACCACCCCGGCGGCACTCGCCGCCGATCCGCCGACCGCCGCCTTCGGTGGGCCGATCGACGGCTCACAGGAAGTTCCGCCCGTGGTGGCCGGGGCAACCGGCGAGGC